>JBIQIQ010000117.1:0-7673 GCA_044507975.1 Deinococcaceae bacterium | reverse complement strand
GACGACGCGCGCGACGTTCGAGACGTCCTCGTCGCCGTAGCCGCGCCCAACGAGCCCGGCCTCGACCTGCGCGACGTAGGCCGCCACCGGCATGCTCACGCCCAGCTCGCCCGCCTCCGCGAGCGCGATGCCAAGGTCCTTGCGATGAAGCCGCGTGCGGAACCCGAGCGGGTACTCGCCGGTGAGCATGTTCTGCGCCCGGTTGGCCAGCACCCACGAGGCGGCGGCGCCGCCCGACAGCGCCCGCAGCAGCGCCTCCTGGTCGACGCCGGCCTTGAGGGCGAGGGCCATGCCCTCGGCGACGGAGGCGTAGGTGCCCGCGATGAGCACCTGGTTGACCGCCTTGGCCACCTGCCCGGCCCCGCTGGGACCGACGTGCGTGATCGTCCTGCCGAGCACCTCCAGCAGCGGCGTCACCCGCGCCAGCGCCTCCGCGTCGCCGCCGACCATGATCGACAGCGTGCCCTTCTCGGCGCCCTCGCTGCCGCCCGACACGGGGGCGTCGAGCATCGTCGCTCCGCGACCCGCGACCAGGGCCGCGAGGCGCCGCGTGGCGGCTGGGCTGACCGTGCTCACGTCGACCAGCACGGCGCCCGGCTCGAGCCCGTGCAGCACGCCGTCGTCACCCAGCACGACCGCTTCGAGGTCCGGCGTGTCCGATACGTTCGTGAACACGACCTCACGGCCCGCGGCGCACTCCCGCGGCGACGCGGCTCGCGCGGCCCCGAGAGCGGCCAGCGGCTCCTCCTTGGAGCGCGTGCGGTTGTGCACGACGACGTCGTGGCCGGCCTCCAGCAGCCGGCGCGCCATCGGCGCCCCCATCGTCCCCAGGCCTACGAACCCTGCGCGCATGCTCATCTCCTCACCGTGAACGCCGGCGCCTCGCGCCAGATCTCCGCCAGCTGTGCCATGAGCCGCTCGGCCACGGAGCGGTTGCGGCTCGCGATCGACTCCCGGCGCGGGGACGGCTCTGGCGCCTCGTCCTCGCCGAAGCGCTCCGGGAGCTCGACCCCCAGGGTGCCCGCCCACCTCTCGCGCCAGGCGGAAGGGACCACGGTGGGCAGGTCCCTGCCCGTCAGCTCCGCCCATGCCCAGGCCCAGGCCCGCGGGACGGTGCGGTACGGGTCGTAGCCGCCGCCGCCCGTCAGTACCAGCCGGCCGCCGGTGAGCTCCTCGGCGAGCGCGACGAGCCGGCGGTAGCTCTCGCGCATGCCACTCAGCGTGAGGCCGAGGTCGGCCAGCGGGTCCCGATGGTGCATGTCGGCGCCCGCCTGGACGACGATCAGGTCCGGGGCGAAGCGCCGCAGGGCCTCGGGCACCACCAGCTCGAGGCACTCGAGGAAGCTGTCGTCGTCGGTGAACGGCTCGAGCGGGACGTTCACGGACGTGCCGCGGCCCGCGCCGTTGCCAGTCTCGTAGGTGTGGCCGGTGCCGGGGAAGAGGTAGCGGCCCGACTCGTGCAGGCTCACCGTCATGACCCTCGGGTCGTCGTAGAAGAGCCACTGCACGCCGTCGCCGTGGTGGGCGTCGACGTCGACGTAGGCGACCCGCAGCCCGTGCCTGTCGACGGCGCGGCGCATCGCCACGGCAAGGTCGTTGTAGACGCAGAAGCCGGAGGCGCGGCCCTGCAGCGCGTGGTGGAGCCCGCCGGCGAGGCTGGCGGCGCGCAGCGCCTCGCCGGTGGCCACGAGGTCGACGGCCGACACGGTGGCGGCGACGACGCCGCGCACGAGCTCGTGCATGCGCGGGAAGACCGGGTTGTCGGAGGTCCCCAAGCCGTAGCGCTGCAGCTGCGAGTCGGGCGGCCGCGACGCCGGCGACGACGACGCCAGAACGGCCGCGACGTAGCGGTCGTCGTGCACGCTGCGCAGGTCGTCGTCGCCGATCGGCTGCGGCGCCACGACCTCGTCGTCGCCCAGCGCGCCGGCGGCCGACAGCAGGGTGCGCGTCAGCTCGTAGCGCACGGGCTTGAAAGGATGGTCGACCGCCAGCTGGAAGTCGGCCAGGCCCGGGTCGGAGACGAAGCGGAAGGGGCCCTGGCTCACGGCCCGCGGCGCTTGGCCGGAGGCCAGGCGACGTTCACGCCGGCCTCGCGCAGGCCGGCGGCCAGGCCGTGCGCGTCGGCGGTCGCCACGCGCAAGACGAAGGAGACGGAGTCGTCGTCACCGCGCGTGGTCATGACGCTGACGACGTTTACGCGCCGGTCGGCGATGACCGCCAGCAGCTCCGCCAGGGCGCCAGGCCTGTTCGCCACCTCGACCTCCAGCCGCGACGCGGCTTGGTTGACGCCCGACATGCTCACCAGCGCGTCGAGGAGGTCGGTGCCCGTGACGATGCCTACGAGGCGGCCGTCCTCCATGACCGGCATCGCGCCGATCTTGCGCGTGCGCATGTGCATGGCCGTCTCCTCGATCGGGTCGCCTGGGTGGGCCGTGACGACGTCGGTGACCATCAGGCGGCTCACGGGGTCGGCGGCGCGCACGCCGGCGGGGGCGCGCGGGTGCTCGGCGCCCACCAGGCGGACGTCGCGGTCAGAGACGATGCCGACCAGGGCGTCAGGTTGGCCTGGCGTGGCGCGCGCCTCGAGGATGGGGAAGTGCCTGATGTTGCGCTGCTCCATCAGGGCCTGAACGTCGCGGATGGGCGTGTCGGGCCCGATGGCCACGACCTGCCTTGTCATGACGTCGGATACGAGCATGGGCGTTCTCCTCCCGGAGGCTACCAGCGGCGCGTCCTCAGCCGGTCGAACTCCGACACGACCGACCGCGGCGCGGCGGGGCCGACCCTGGCGACGAGCCTGTTCGCCGGGTCGTGGGCGATCTCGGGGTCGGTCGTGTCGACCGGCTCGAGACCGACCGTGCTGTAGAGGCGTTCGAGCATGCGGCGGTAGCCGAGCTCGCCGAGGCCGGTGCGGGCCAGGTCGTAGTGCCAGCGGTAGAGGGTGGCGAACACCACCGTGTCGTCGAAGCGGCCGCCCTCGAACGATGCCGCCAGCAGCCGCTCGGCGAGCTTCTGGCCGCGGTAGGCGTCGGCCACCTCGACGGCGCCGAGCTCGACCAAGGCGCCGCTGCGGTCGTCGCCCCAGGTCTCGACCTCGGAGGGGGCATGGAAGGCGACGTAGCCGACGAGGAGGCAGGAGGCGGGGCCCACCGCCGCCGTCACGCAGCCTCGCTCCTCTCCGGCGATGCCGACGAGCGCAGCGTGCTGCGCGGCTGGCGGGCGGAAGGCGTCGAGGCCGGGGGAGGGTGCGAGGCCGGCCAGGTAGCCGGCGTCGGCGCAGGGGACGACGGTCGCCGGCGCTGCGCGCGCGGCGCCCGTCACGGTCAGCGACCCGCTGGAGCGAGGGCCGACGCCCGGGTGCGCCAGGCCGCGACGAGTGCGTCGGGCAGGCGCGCCGGGGTCGAGGGACCGGTGCCGCCGATACCCAGCACCGCCCGGAGCTTCCGGTGTCTCTTCCAGGACTGGTCGGCCTCCAGCTCGGCGGCCTCGCCGAACGCCCGCAGCACGCCCTCCGAGAAGGGCGCTAGCCTCTCGTCCGAGAGCGCGAGCGTGAGGGCCTCGGCCGCCTCGGACTGGTCGCCGGCGCGGAGGTGGGCCACCGCCCTCAGCACCACGTGCTGGGTGTGGAGCCCGAGGTCGCCGGACTCCTCGGGCGCGCCTCCGATGGCGCGGGCGAGGACCTGCGTGGAGCGGGCGAGGGCCTCCTCGCCCGCCCTGACGGCTGCGAGCGCGTCGGCGTTGCGGCCCGCGCGGACCAGCGCCAACGCCTTGGCGGCGGCGGCGTCTGAGCGCTGGTAGTCGTAGCGGGCGGCCGCTTCGGCCTCCTCCGCGAGCCGGAGCGCCTCCGCGGGGTCCTGGGTGATGTACGCGGCCATGAGGCGGGCCTCGCGCACGAGCCCGCGCACGGCCGACGCGCCCGCCGGCTGGCGCCTGCGTGGGTCGGTCACCGAACGGATGGCCTCGGTCAGGCTCCCCAGGGCGTGGCTGAGATCGGGGCCCGGCGGAGCCGCGGCGATCAGCGGCAGCGGACGCTGGAACGGCACGTTCAGCCCGCGGAAGGCGTAGGCCGTGGCCAGGTGGACCTCCGCCCGCGCGATGCGGAACGACGCGTCGACGTCGCGCCGCTGCTGGTACTCCTTGAACGTCGCGATGGCGGTCGTCACGGCCACGATCGCGGACTCGTGCGCCCCCGCGGCCAGCGCGGAGTAGGCGGCCTCGTCCTCGACCCTGGCCAGCGCGAACGCCACGTCGAGCCTGTCGCCGGGGCCCTCCTCCGTCAGGGCCCTGGCGACGTCGAACCAGTGGTCGGCGTCCTGCAGGTCCCCCGTGACGCGGGCCAGCGTGGCGCGGCGCGCGGCGAAGCGAGCGCGCTCCTGCGGTAGGCCGCTGTAGGTGGCCGCCGCCTCGAGGCCGTGGTCGAGCTCGCGCCTGGCGGTGTCGAAGAGCCCGAGCCTGAGCGCGACGTCGCCGCGCTGGAAGGCCAGGCGCGCTCCCATGAGGTCACCGCCCGTGTCCTCGGCCCACAGCTGCGTCAGCGAGCCCGCCAGGTCGCCGCCGTCCTTCGCGATCAGACCGGCCCAGACCGCCGAGCTCGTGCGCAGGGCGCGCCTGGCGAGGGAACCCGCCGGCGCGAAGTCCGAGGCATCGCGGCTGGCGACGTCGGCGACCACCTGAGCGGCGCGCTCCAGCTCGCCGCGCCAGCGCATGACGCTCGCTGCCGTCAGGTCGCGCTCGGCGGCCAGCACCGGGTCATCGCCGCCGTCCTCGCTGGCAGCCAGCAGCACCTCCGCGCGCTCGAACCGCCCGGCGGCGATCTCTGCCTGAGCGCGCATCAGGCTCGTCCAGCCGCGCCGCAGCGGGTCGCTGGACCGGGCCAGTAGCTCGCAGGCCCGCACCGTCTCGACGTGCTCGAACGCGCCCAGGCGCATCATCTGGCGGGCGAACGCCAGCGCGACGGCCGCGAGCGGCTCGCCCTCGAGCTCGAGCTGCGCGGCCTCCCACATGCCGGTGAGCAGGGTGTACGGCGCCGGCCTCGTCTCGCACCAGGCGAGCAGGTCGTCCCAGCGCCTGGCCTCCAGCAGGTGGTGGAGGTGGCGCTGTGCCGTTCGGGAGGTCGGGTCGGCCGCAGCGCCCTCGGCCACGCTGGCCGCGGCGGCGGCGTGTGCCGCGCGCAGCAGCTGCGGGTCGGAGCGCCCCAGACGGTCCTCGACCAGGCGCACGAGGCGGCGCGAGAACGACCTGTACGTGCCTGGGCGGCTCGGCAGCGGATCGAGGAACGACAGCTCGAACTGCGACAGCGCTTTGCGCCGGTCACCGGGCACGAGGGCCCGGGCGACCTCGGCGATGTCGGAGCCCCCGAGCTCGTGCTGCTCGCCGGACGACAACACCGTCAAGGCCGCGAGGAACGCGCGGACGCGCTGCTCGACGCCCGGCTCCACGAGCGCGCTGAGCTGCTCGAGGGCCGGGTCCGTGCCGCTGCCGCCTTCAGGGGCGTGGACGCGGGCGAGCGTGAGCAGCGTCAGGGTCCGCAGCTCCTCGTAGGACCGCGCGGCCCGCGCGACGATCTCCTCCTGCACGGTTTCCGGCAGCTCGGGTCCGTGCGAGGCGACGAAGCGCTTGGCCTCGGCCGTCGTCGGCGCCGCGAGGCGCAGGGGACCCTCGTAGGCGACGGCGTGGTCGTGCGCCACAGGCGGGACCTCGACCGCGCTGACGTAGATGCTCGTCTCCGCCAGCCGCGTGAGCGGCTCGAGGAGCGTCGCCCACAGCCACTCTGCGGCACTGACGCGCGGGACGTCGGGCGTGTTCAGCCTTAGAGGCTGGGAGCCGAGCCGGCCCGGCGACCCCAACCCGTGCGACAGGTGCAGCAGCAAGACCTTGGGACCCTCGAGAGACCGGAGGTGGTCCATGACCAGCCTGACGACGTCGGCCTGAGCGTCGGCCTGGACCGCGAACGGTCCGGCCGTCCCGATGCGCACGAGCCGGGACTCCATCAGGCCGCTCGGCATGCCGAGCTCCTGCGCCAGGCGCACGAACGCCTCGTCGAGGTCCGCCGAGGGGAAGTGGGCCCTGTGCACGCGCAGCCCGGGCTGGTCGCCCAGCTCGAGCGCCTGCTGCACGTAGTCGGCGAGCATCGTCTTGCCGGAGCCCGCGCGGCCGGTGACGAGCAGCTTGGGGTGCTTGCCCGCCCGTATACCACCGACCAACGCACGGTACACACGCTTCTGCTCGCGCCCCAGGACCTGGTCGACCTCGAGCTCCGCGGCCGCATACGGCGTGCCGAGCTGGACGAGCTCCTCGTCCTGCACCCCTGGGAGGCCGAGCTGCGAGCGCAGGTCCTCGAGGATGAGGTAGAGCTCACGCTTGTCGTGGAGGCGGCCCTTGTCGCGGTAGATGATGTTCCGCACGACGTTGGGGTTGGCGCCGCGGCGCTCCATGGCGTGCCTCAGCCAGTTGATGCTGCCGATGGTCGCGACCTCGTCGCGCCGCCCCTGCGCCGCCTTCGCCGTCTCCTCGAAGACCGCTCGCCAGGGGCTGCCCCGCTGCCTGCTCATACTCCCAGTTTACCCAGCGCCCCTCGAAGGTATACAGTCCCGCGTTCGTGCCGTTCTGAGCGGTGTTATGCTGCCCGTCATGAGCCTGCTGGCGAAGGCGGCATCGGGCGAGAGGCTGACGCCGGACGAAGCGGTCGCGCTGCACGAGCTGCCGCTCTTCGACCTGGCCGCCGCCGCTCACGAGGTGAGGCTCGCGCGCACCGACCCCGAGACCGTCAGCTACCTGATCGACCGCAACGTCAACTACTCGAACGTGTGCAACGTCGGCTGCAGCTTCTGCGGCTTCTATCGCACGCGTCGTCAGCCCGACGCCTACGTCCTCACGTACGAGCAGGTCAGCGCGAAGCTCGCCGAGCTCGAGGAGGTCGGCGGCACGCGGGTGCTGATGCAGGGCGGCGTCAACCCCTACCTCGAGTTCGACTGGTACCTGGGCCTCCTGCGCTTCCTCAAGGAGAGGCACCCTGGTGTGCGGCTCGAGGTGTTCAGCCCCGAAGAGATCCGCGGCATGACGCGCCTGACCGGCATGTCGGCTCGAGAGGTGCTCGCCGAGCTGAAGGCCGCCGGCCTGGACGGGTTGCCCGGCGGCGGCGGCGAGATCCTCGTCGACGAGGTCAGGCACGCGCGGCACGTCGCGCCGGCGCGCATCTCCGCGGGGGAGTGGATAGAGGTCATGGCGGCGGCCCAGGAGCTGGGCCTCTACACGACCGCGACCATGGTCATCGGCTTCGGGGAGTCGGTGGAGCAGCGCGTCCAGAGCCTGCTGCGGCTGCGCGAGGCCCAGGACCGGGCGCTGGCCAGCCACGGCAACGGCTACTCGGCGTTCATCTCCTGGACCCTGCAGACGCGCGGCGTGCGCATCGACGGCGAGGCGCCCGGAGCCGACGCCCACGAGTACCTGCGCAACGTCGCCGCCACCCGGCTGTTCCTCGACAACTTCGTCAACTTCCAGGCCTCCTGGCCCACGATGGGCTACAAGGTCGCGCAGACGGCGCTGTTCTTCGGCTGCAACGACTTCGGCAGCACGATGATGGAGGAGAACGTCGTGTCGCAGGCGGGCGCCAGGCACCACGCGACCTCCGAGCGCGAGATCGTGCGGCAGATCGCCCTTGCCGGCTTCGCGCC
>JBIQIQ010000116.1:0-7707 GCA_044507975.1 Deinococcaceae bacterium | reverse complement strand
AGGACGAGCCGGCGGTCGCAGGACCGCCCCCAGAAGAGCCTGACGAGCCAGCGGTAGCGGAGCCCCCCGCCGACGAGCCCGAGGAGCCGGACGTCGCCCAGCCTCCTGCCTCGCCGCCGGACCCCGAGGTCGCCGACCCGGCGCCCGAGCCGCCCGAGGACGTAGCGGCGGTCGTGACCCCCGAGCCGGAGCCGACGCCCGCTCCCCAACCGCAGCCAACAGGCGGCCCGACGCTGTCGTTGGTCGACACGACCCTGACGCCTCGACCGGTCGAGGCCGGCGGCGAGGGTGCGTTCACCTTCCTGGAGGCCCCGGCCGCTGCCGTCGGCGACCTCGCCGCCTACGGCCAGGGGACGCTGCACGTGAGGGTCGAGATGCTGGACAAGCCCACCGACGACCCGGTGCTGGTCCAGGTCTGCCTCGTGCCGGACGACCTGATCACCGTGAGGCCGGCATGCAGCGAGCCCAGCGGGCTGCGCCTGTCTGGCGAAGGGGTGGCCACCGTCAGCCAGAGCGTCTCTGGGCTCGACGGCGCCGGCGACATCGACTGGACGCAGGGGATGGCGCAGGTGCTGGTCGTGCTCCGCGACTCCGATGGCAGGCCGCTCGACGCCCGCTACGCGTTCAGCGAGGACGGCCGGCCCCTCGACGTAGCGGCGTACTACCCGATGAGCCTGCACGTGAACGCCGCTCTGGTGCCCGCCGGAGGCACGTTCGGCGGTTGGTGAGCCGTCCCACGAGAGAGGGCCAGCCTGGTGGCTGGCCCTCGGAGCGTTCGGGCGTAGAAGATAGGCGCTAGCGGCCCACTCCAACGTACTCGAGGCCGGCCGACCGGACGGCTTGCGGCTGCAGGTAGTTGCGGGCGTCGAGCACCAGGTCGCCGCGCATGCGGCGGCCCATCTCGGCGAGGTCGAGCTGGCGGAACTGCGGCCAGTCCGTCACGACGACCAGGGCGTCGCAGCCGACCGCCAGGCACTCCGCGTCCTGGCAGTACTCGACGGGCAGGTCGGGGTAGAGCCGGCGGGCGTTGTCCATCGCGACCGGGTCGTACGCCTTCACGATCGCGCCGCGCTCGTGGAGCTGCTCGATGAGGGTCAGGGCCGGGGAGTCCCGCAGGTCGTCGGTGTTGCCCTTGAAGGCCAGACCGAGGATCCCGATCGTCGTGCCGCGCAGGACCTTGAGCTGCTGCTGCAGCTTGTCGACGATGAACAGCCGTTGCCGCTTGTTCACGTCGATGGCGGACCTGACGATGGGCATCGTGTAGTCGTAGCTCGCGGCCAGGGCCAGCACGGCTGACGTGTCCTTGCCGAAGCACGAGCCGCCCCAGCCGATCCCGGCGTGCAGGAAGCGGGGGCCGATGCGCGAGTCGAGGCCGATGGCGCGCGCGACCTCCGTGATGTCGGCGCCGACCTTCTCGGCCAGCTGCGAGAACTCGTTGATGAAGCTGATCTTCGTGGCCAGGAACGCGTTGGCAGCGTACTTCGTCAGCTCCGCGCTCGTGGCCGAGGTCGTGATGAGGGGCGGCAGCTCGTAGCGCTCGGGCCGGGGGGTGCCGGGCGGGGGCTCGAAGGTCTGCTCGAGCAGCGGCTGGTACATCTCGCGCAGGAGGCCGGTCGCGAACGGGTCGTCGGCGCCGATGACGATGCGGTCCGGGTAGAAGGTGTCGTGCACCGCCTTGCCCTCGGCGAGGAACTCGGGGTTCGAGGCCACGTACACATCGGCGCTGACACCGCGCGCGGCGAGGCAGCGGTGGATGATGCCCTCGACGTGGCGGGCGCTGCCCACCGGCACGGTCGACTTGTTGACGACGACCAGGCGGGCGCCTTCCTCGATCAGGTCGGCGACCTCCTTCGCGGCGGCGTCGACGTACCGCAGGTCGGCGTCGCCGTTCTCCTTCGAGGGCGTACCGACCGCGATCATGACCACCCCGGTGCCCGTGAGAGCCGGGATGTCCGTCCGGAACGACATGTTCGCCTTGGCGGCCTGCAGGAGCTCCGCGAGGCCGTCCTCGTGGATCGTCGGCTCGCCGCGGCCGAGCATGTCGACGACGCGCTGCTGCTTGTCGACGCAGGTGACCTGGTGACCGAGGTACGCGAGCGCAGTGCCGGTCGTGAGGCCGACGTAGCCGGTACCGATGATGGTTACGTTCATCTGGGGATCCTCCGGGATGTCGCGCGGCTCAGCCGCGACGGGAGCTGGTCGAGCGGACGCTGACCCTCGCCTCGGGGCGCTCCGGGGCCGGTTGCTCGGTCGGCTGCGGCGCACCGTAGCCGTAACCGTAGCCGCCTCCGCCTCGCAGCCTGGGCTCGGCGACCATCGTCGCCGCGATTCCGAGGAGCCTGACCCCCATGCGTTCCAGCAGGTCGAGCGTCGCGCGCAGCGGGCGCCTGTCCGCCTTGCGCATGTTGACCGCCAGGACGGTACCGGTGCAGGACGGGGCGATGGTGAGCGCGTCCGCCACGGCGAGCACGGGCGGCGAGTCGACGACGATGACGTCGTAGTCCTGACCCCACCGGTTTACGCAGGCGGAGAAGCCGCGCCCGAGGATCTCGGCGGCCTGGTTGGAGACCTGGAACGACGGCACGATGTCGAGCCGCTGCCGCCCGCCGAGCGGGACGCGAGCGACCATGTGCGGGCCGTCCGGGTCCCGGAGGAAGTCGAGCAGCTCGGACGCCTGCCCCCGCCGGAGACCGTACTCCTGGAAGAGGACCGGCTGCCGGAGGTCGGCGTCCACCAGCAGGGTGCGGTAGTCGTTACGGGCGAAGCTCTCGGCGAGGTTGAGCGCGATCGCCGACTTGCCCTCGCCGGACCGGCCGCTCGTGACGAGGATGACCCGGGGCGAGGCGTCGGCGGTAGCGAACAGGACGCCGGTGCGCAGGTAGCTCGCCGCCTCCCGCGGGAACCGGCGGCTCGGCTTCGCCAGCCTCTGGAACTCGGCGAGGATAGGCGTGCCGGCCAGGGCTTCCACCTCGGAGACGTCGGTCAGGCGCGTGTTGAGGATCGAGCGCAGGAGCACGATGCCGTAGGCCACGAAGATCCCGGCGACGGCGGCGAGCAGCGCGTTCACGAGAGGACGCGGCGCCACCGGCGAGGGGTTCGGGACGGCCTGCTGGATGACCTCGAGCCGCCCGATGGCCGAGACGCCCATCGCGCGCGCGATCGCCAGCGACTGCTGCTGCTGGGCGCGCAGCGAGATCAGCCCGTCGATCTCGGACTGACGGCTGGCGTCGCCGAGCGCCTGGAGGGCGCGGACCTGCTCGGTGAGCGCGCCGATCTGCTGCTCGAGGGCCGAGACGACCTGGGCGACGCTACGGGTCGCCCGCTCGACGTCCCACGCTACGAGCGAGGCGGCGACGGCGTTGGCAACGTCGGCGGCGCGCTGCGGCGTGCCGGAGCGGCCGGTGACGGTGAGGAGCGAGGAGGCGTTGCTGTCGGAGCGGGCGGCCACCGAGTACTCGGAGCGGATGGACGACGGCGACGCGTCGGGGCTGCCGAGGCGCGCCAGCGCCGCTGACGCGACGGAGTCGCTCCGGCTGGCGACCTGGTACGCGCCGACGTCGATGGCGGGGGCGACGAAGGGCGACACCCCGAAGGAACGGAAATCGGCGGTGGACGACGAGGCCAGAACGGTCGCGTCGGCTTCGTACACGGGGTCTTGCCGGTCGGACCAGAGGTAGGCGACGTAGCCGAACACGACGGCCAGCACCAGACCCAGGCTGAGCCCGCGCCGCGCTAGCCTCATGGCATCCCCGACTGCGACGGAAACGTCGTTGGTCATCGAACCTCTCTCGAGCCGCCAGCAGGCGGCAGGAGGACTGTAGCAGACGCACCCAGCGACCCCGGCTCCAGTCTCACAGCCCGATCGCGGCTACCCGCCCCGTACCCTGGGTGTGACGTTCCGGCCGACGCTACGACCCACCGGCGCTAGGCTGGCCGCGATGCTGTCGGGGACGAACGCCGGGGGTCGGCTGCACGCGCCGAACGACGATGCGCGCCGCGTCCGGTCGCGGTGGGCCGCACCGGGGTCGCCACGTCGCTCGGCGCCGCGCTCGTTGCGCTCGGGTGCGGCTCTCCTGGCCGCGTTGCCGCTCGCGGTCGCGGCCGCGCAGGCGCCTCTGCGCACGGTCGCGCCGCTGCCGGCCTCGGCAGCCCACTACAGACAGGACCTAGCACTGCTGGTCGGGCGCGTCAGCGACGCTGCGGCCGAGCGACGGGCGCAGGTGGCGTTCGCCGCCGAGGAGCTCGCACGGGCGCGCTGGGGCTTCGAGGTCGCCCTCGAGGCCTCCCCGGAAGCCGACTACCGCCTCGACCTGCTGCGCGGCACCGCTGGCTGGGACCTCGGCTTCGGGGTCGAGCTCGAGCTCGGCGCCGCGCTCGACCGTGACCGCGTGCTCCGGGCGGAGGCCGCCCTGGCCGCCGCCGAGAGCAGGGTGCGCACGCAGCTCCGCGCCGACCTGAGGGCTGGCCTGCTCGCCTTGTCCGAGGAGCGCCTCGACCGTCGCAGCCTCGCCGACGCCGAGACAGCCGCCGTGAACGCGGAGGCCGAGTGGGCCGCCGCCAGGGCCGAGGGCGTCACGGGGCCGGAGGCCATGTCGCTCGAGGTGGAAGCGACCTTGGCAGCGGTGGCGCTGGAGAGGGAGCAGCTCGGGTACCGGCCGCGCGCGGCGGTGCTCGCCGACCTGGGCGTCACGGGGTCGGCCGCCGGCTGGGAGGGCCTGCTGCAGGGCCCTCTGCCCGACGGCATGGCGCGCTCGCCGATCCACGCCGAGGCCGCCGCGCTGCGGTACGACGCCGCGCGGGCCGAGCTCGCCGTGAGCTCGCTGCCGTTCGCCCACCTGCGCGAGGTCGAGGTAGCTGCCTCCTACCGCTCCAGCGGCGTGCTCCTCGGAGCCGAGGTGGGCCTGCGGGCGGGCGTCCCCACCGCGGACGCACAGCTCGCGTGGCGGAGCGGTGACGCCGCGCACCGCTTCGACTTCGGCGTCAGCGCAACCCTGCTCTTCAGCGACGCCTCATCACGCCGGGCGAGCTTGGCTGCCGAGGGGCGCGAGCGCTCGCTGCTGGCCATGGCCGCTTTCGAGGCGGCCCAGCCAGGACGCGAGCGAGGTGCCGAGCGCCTGCTCGAGCTCGCCTACGAGGAGCTGTACGTGCTGCTGGTCGCGAGGGACAACGCCTTCTCCGAGTTGGAGAACGCACGGGCCGAGGGCCGCGCTTCGGCGAGGCTGGAGACCGGCGCCAGGCGCTCGGAGGACGCGGCCGAGCGGGCGTGGCAGCGCTACGTTCGCGCCCTGCACGACTACCTGACCACGGTAGACGCGGTTATAGGCGCTCTCTGACGCCGTCCGCAGGAGGAGACTAGAGGTGGATTCGATGCGAGTACTGGTGACCGGAACCGAGGGGTACCTCGGCACCCTCGTCGCGCCCGAGCTCATGGCGCGCGGCCACGAGGTCACGGGAGTGGACACGGGCTTCTACAAGGAGGGCTGGCTCTACCACGGCCCTGCCGTCACGCCGCTGACGAAGGTCAAAGACCTGCGCCTGCTGACCGCCGACGACCTGCGCGGCTACGACGCCGTGGTGCACATGGCGGAGCTGTCGAACGACCCGACCGGCGAGCTGGTGCGCGACATCACCTACGACATCAACCACAAGGGCTCCGTGCACATCGCGAACCTCGCCAAGGCCGCCGGCGTGACGCGCTTCGTCTACATGTCCTCGTGCAGCGTCTACGGCGTCGCCGACCAGGACTTCGTCGACGAGACCTCTCCCGTGAACCCCCAGACCGCCTACGCCGAGTGCAAGGTACTCGTCGAGCGCGACCTGAGCGCGATGGCCGACGACGACTTCTCCCCGACCTTCCTGCGCAACGCCACCGCCTACGGCGCGAGCCCGCGCATGCGCTTCGACATCGTCCTCAACAACCTCGCCGGCTTCGCACACACCACCGGCGAGATCCGCATGCTCTCCGACGGCACCCCGTGGAGGCCCCTCGTCCACGGCCGCGACATCGCCAAGGCCATAGCGTGCGCCCTGGAAGCGCCACGCGAGGTCGTCCACGGGCAGGTCTTCAACGTCGGCGACACGCGCCACAACTACCAGGTGAGAGAGGTGGCCGAGATCGTCGCGGACACCTTCCCCGGCTGCCGTCTCTCCTTCGGCGAGGCCGGCTCCGACAACCGGAGCTACCGTGTCAACGCCGACAAGATCGCCGCCACCCTGCCCGGCTTCTCCTGCGACTGGGACGCCCGCAGGGGCGCCGAGGAGCTGCGGGCCGTGTTCGAGCGCATCGACCTGACCAGCGAGACGTTCGAGTCGCGCCTCTACACGCGCCTCAAGATGCTCAAGCACCTGCTCGCCACCGGGCAGATCGACGAGCGCTTCCATTGGCTCGACGCGCGCACCCTCGTCGACGGCGCCGGCGCTGCCGGCCAGCCGCCTCTGCCGGCCGAGGCGCTGGAGGCGGGCGCGTGATCTTCCACGAGACGGGGGTCGCGGGCGCCTACGTCATCGAGCTCGAGCGCCGCGAGGACCCGCGGGGGTTCTTCGCCCGCACGTTCTGCGCGGAGGAGTTCGAGGCTCACGGGCTCAAGCCCGCGGTCGCCCAGGCGAACATGTCGTTCAACCACAAGGCGGGCACGCTGAGGGGCATGCACTACCAGCTGCCGCCCGCGGCCGAGACGAAGCTCGTGCGCTGCACGGCCGGTGCCATCCACGACGTCATCGTCGACCTGCGGCCCGACTCGCCGACCTACCTGCAGCACGTGGCGGTCGACCTCACGGCGGAGAACCGGCTCGCCCTCTACGTCCCCGAGATGTTCGCGCACGGCTTCATCACCCTGACCGACGGCGCCGAGGTGGCCTACCAGGTCGGCGAGTTCTACACGCCGGGCATGGAGCGCGGGATCCGCTACGACGACCCGCTGCTCGGCATCTCCTGGCCCCGCGACGTCGCCGTGATCTCCGAGAAGGACGCGGCGTGGCCGCCGTTCGAGCAAGGGCGCGAGGTCGCGCGTTGATCCTCGTCGACACCGCCCTCAGGCGCCGCGAGGAGGAGGGCCGGCCGGTGCGGGCGGTCATGATCGGCGCCGGCTTCATGGCCAAGGGCGTGGCCAACCAGATCGTCAACTCCACGCCGGGCATGAGGCTGGTGGGCATCGCCAACCGCACGCTCGAGAACGCCGTGGAGGCGTACCGGCAGGCTGGCGTCGAGGGCGTGGCTCGCGCCACGACCGACGCCGAGGTCGCCAGGGCGCTCGCGAGCGACATGCCTGTCGTCACCGACGACCCGCTGCTCCTGGCGCGCGCCGAAGGCGTCGATGTCCTGCTCGAGGCCACGGGCGCCGTCGAGTACGGGGCTCGGGTCGTGGTCGAGGCGATCGCCAACCGCAAGCACGTCGTCCTGCTCAACGCTGAGCTGGACGGCACGGTCGGGCCGATCCTCAAGGTGATGGCCGACGAGGCCGGCGTCGTCTACTCCGTCTCCGACGGCGACCAGCCAGGCGTGCAGGCGAACCTCGTGCGCTTCGTCCAGGGCATCGGCCTGGAGCCGCTGGTCGCGGGGAACGTCAAGGGCCTCCAGGATCCCTACCGGACGCCCACCACCCAGAAGGAGTTCGCCGAGAGGTGGGGCCAGCGGCCCAGCATGGTCACGAGCTTCGCCGACGGCACGAAGATCAGCTTCGAGCAGGCGAACGTGGCCAACGCCTTCGG
>JBIQIQ010000115.1:0-7768 GCA_044507975.1 Deinococcaceae bacterium | reverse complement strand
CGTGAGCGGCGACCTCGTCGAGCCGCGCCAGCTCGGTGGCGAGCGCGCTGACCTCGGCCTCGAGCCTGGCGACGTCGCGCCGGTGCACGAGGTTGCGGTCGAGCTCCACGCCGATCACGTAGAACAGGTGGAGGCAGCCTGCCACGGCCAGCACTACCAGCGCGGGGTGCACCCGCTTGGAGACCGGCTGGCTCACCCGGCTACCGCCTGGAGCGCGAGCGCCTCGCGCAGGAAGCGTGCGGCGTCCTCCGGCGGGGTGGGGTTGACGAAGAAGCCAGCTCCCCAGTCGTAGCCGGCCTGCGTGGTGAGGCGCGGCAGCACCTCGAAGTGCCAGTGGAAGTAGGGCTGCTCCCCGCCCGGGACCGTGTGCAGCGCCATGTTGTAGGGCGGTCGGTCGAGGGCGTAGTTCAGGGCGCGCAGCACGTCCTGGAGGATATCAGCCAGCATCGGCAGGTGGTTCGCCGCTACGCCAGCGTAGCCGCTGGCGTGCCTGCGCGGCAGGATCCAGGTCTCGAAGGGCGTCTTGGCGGCGTACGGGGCCAGGGCCACGAACTCCTCGTTGGCGGTGAGAACCCTCTCGCGCGCTTCGAGCTCGCGGTCCAGCACGTCGCAGAAGAGGCACGTCCCGTGCTCGGCGTGGTGGCGCCAGCCGGCCTCCGTCTCCTCCTCGACCCAGCGGTTGGGCACCGGCAGGGCGAGCAGGTGGGCGTGGGGATGATCGTAGAGGGCGCCGGCGGCGCGACCCACGTTGCGCGTGAGCTGGACGTGCCTGATGCCCTGCCTCTCGCCGTGCAGCGCGATGCGGTCTCGGTAGAGCCTCAGCACGTCGACGAGGTGACCGCGCGGCATGCGGTCGAGGGTCTGGCGCGCGTCCGGGTGCTCGACGATGATCTCCTGGTGCCCGACGGACGGCCCGTGCCGGAAGAGGGCATCGCCCTCCTCGACGAACGGCCGTGGGGTGAGCGAGTCGTGCGGGTGCTCGACGACCCGCATGGTCCAGGGCCCACCGGCCTCGTCGCCGTAGGTGGCGACGTCCCGCACGGCCGCAGAGCCGGGCGAGAGGGGGCTCCTCTCCGCCGGCTCCGCCACGCTCCCGAAGTCCGACGCGAGCAGGCCACGCTCCGGCGACAAGAGCACCCAAGCGCGACCGAACGTGTCCTTGCGGAACACTGGCATGCTCGGGGAGTCTAGCAACGGCTGGCTGGGGGCCGCAGTCGGTTTTCCCGCGTTGGGAACGCTCGTCAGAACAGGGCGCCCTGCACCACGACCTCTTCCTTGACCCCCGGCAGCGCCGTGACCTCCCGGAACTCGAGGCCCAGGGCGCCGAGCCGGTTCAAGGCGGGAGCCGTCACCGCCGGGGCCGCGAGTATGCCCCTGATGGCACCGTCCCACACGGCGCGGACGCTCTCGACGTAGCGGGCGAGCTGATGGACGGCCTCGTGGTTGGCCTTGCCGCGCTTGAGCTCGACCACGACGAGGGCGCCGGCCGCGTCGCGCGCCAGCAGGTCGATGCCCCCGACGTCCGTGGGGAGCTCGATGTCGACGAGCGTGAGGCCCTGCTCGATGATGCCTGGTTCGGACGCGAGGGCCGCCTGCATCTCCGCCTCGCTGCCCAGCAGCACGAAGCCGCCGCCGTCCTTGAGCTCGAAAGACTGCGCGAACGCCGGGGCGAGGAAGCCGATCCGAAGCGTCTCGGGCGGGGTGAAGCGCTCGGCGACCAGCACGGCGTAGCCGTCCTCGCACCTCACCCGGATGTCGTCGGTGTGCGGCTGCCAGTTGACCGGCTTCACGCCGCGGGGCCCGTGCACCTGGACGCAACCGTCTGGCTTGACGATCAGGAGGTAGTCGCCCGCCTCGGCGACGCTGGCGGCCCGGCCGGAGTAGAAGACCTCGAGCTCGCCGGCGACCTGCACGACGGCGTCCCTCTCCCTGAGGGCGGCTTCCAGGAACAGGGCGAGCTCGTCGGGGCCGGGCTGCGTAAGCGAGGAGCGCAGCACGCCGGCGAGCGTACCACCGGTTACACTCCCGCCCATGGGCCTGATCGGCGCACACGTCTCCGCCTCGGGCGGCCTTCACCTCACCTTCGACCGCGGCGCCGAGATCGGCTGCGAGAGCCTCCAGGTGTTCGTCAAGAGCCCCAACCAGTGGCGGGGCAAAGCGCTCTCCGACGACGACGTCGCCGCCTACCGCGACCGGCAGAGCGAGGCCGGCCAGCCGGTGATCGCCCACGCCGCCTACCTGATCAACCTGGCGTCGCCCAAGGAGGACATCCTCGAGAAGTCGCTGGCGGGGCTGCACGACGAGCTCACGCGCTGTCACCGCCTCGGCCTCAAGGGGCTGGTGCTACACCCGGGCGGCCATCTCGGGGCGGGCGTGGAGGCCGGCCTCGAGCTGGTGGCGCGCTCGCTGGACGCCGTGCTCGCGCGACCGGAGACCGGCGACGCGCGCGTGCTCCTCGAGAACACGGCTGGTCAGGGCACGGCGCTGGGCTGGAGCTTCGAGGAGCTGGCGAAGATCATCGATCTGGCCGACGCGAAGGACCGCCTCGGCGTGTGCCTCGACTCCTGCCACGCGTACTCCGCCGGCTACGACCTCGCCACCGAGGACGGCTACGAGGCGACGCTGGAGGCGGCGGAGGCCGCCTTCGGGCTGGCGCGGCTCGAGGCGATCCACCTCAACGACTCCAAGCATCCGCTGGGAAGCCGCAAGGACCGCCACGAGAACATCGGTGAGGGGATGATCGGCGAGGCGTTCTTCGCCCGCGTGCTCGCGGACGAGCGTCTCTCCCACCTACCCATGGTGCTGGAGACGCCGATGGGCGACGACGACCTGGGGCACGCCCGCGACATGGAGCGCCTCAGGGCGCTGCGGGGCTGAGGAGCCGGTCGGGCTCCGTCCCGGACCGGCTCGGGGAACGCGCCGTCAGCGCGGCCTGACGTCGTCGCGGTGGACCACGGTATCGCGGGGCCTGTCGGCCGCTCCGATGCTGGGTATCAGGGCCAGGCCGGCGAGGCCGACCAGCACGTAGATGATCGACGAGATCGTGTTCTTCTCGCCGAAGGTGTTGCCGGTGATGGCGGCCACGAGGTCGAACTCGAACAGCCCCACGAGAAGCCAGTTGATGGCGCCGACGATGACGAGTATCAGCGAGATGGTCCTCAAGCTAGACATCGGTAGTTCCTCTCCTCGAACCGGCGGCCTCGGCTCGCCTGTGGCTGCAGGGTAGGGGCAACTTCATGAGAAGCGCTATCGGCCTGTGTCTCAGGACCGGCTGAGACGGACCTTGGACGCGCACCTCCGCGAGGCGGGAGGGGCCGGCTCTGCGCCGGCCCCTCCCGCGTTACGCGGCTCGCGCCGCTCAGACGCCGTGGCGGCGGGCTTCGACGGCGGGCCGGCGGTCACCGGCGAAGAGCGTCGGGATCAGCGAGATCCCGGCGATGCCGACGAGCACGTAGACGATCGACGAGAACGCGTTCTTCTGACCGAACGACTCGCCCGCGATGGCCGCGACGAGGTCGAAGGCGAAGAGCCCGACGAGCAGCCAGTTGAGCGCGCCGACGATCACTAGCACCAGGGAGATCGACTTGAGAGCGTTCATGTTCCCTCCTTCGTAAGCTCGACTTGGTGTCTAAGCTTTGTACAGACTGTACGGCGGAGGGGCCGTCTTGTCAAGTGTTTGTTCAATGCTTGGCCCGGGCGCCCTCACGCGGCCCCCGGGTCGGCCGCTAGGCGCCCAGGTACGCCGAGGCGACCCGTTCGTCGCGGGCCAGGTCGTCAGCCTGAGCGCTGAGGAGGACGCTCCCGGTCTCGAGCAGGTAGCCGTGGTCGGCGAGACGCAGTGCCGCGCGGGCGTTCTGCTCGATGAGCAGCACGGTGGTACCCGCGCTCTTCAGGTCGGAGACGACCCGGAAGATCTCCTCCACGATCAGCGGCGCGAGACCGAGGCTCGGCTCGTCGAGCAGCAGAAGCGCGGGCCTCGCCATCATCGCGCGGCCCATGGCGAGCATCTGCTGCTCGCCGCCGGACATGGTGCCGGCGAGCTGCCGCCGGCGCGAGGCGAGCTGCGGGAAGGTGTCGTAGACCGCCTCGGCGGAAGCCCTGATGTCACGGTCACCCCGCAGGTAGCGGCTGTACGCGCCGAGGCGCAGGTTGTCCTCGACCGTGAGCGCGGCGAACAGCTCGCGCCTCTCCGGGACGAGCACGACGCCCTGGGAGACCAGCCGCTCTGGCGTGTGCCCGCTGACGTCTTCCCCACCGAGCCAGACCGTGCCGCCCGCCTTGGGCACCACCCCCACGATGGCGTTGACGAGGCTCGACTTCCCGGCGCCGTTGGCGCCGATCACCGCCACGAGGCTGCCGCGCGGGACGCTCAGGCTCACGGCGTCTAGGGCGAGGACCCCGTCGTACCTGACGCTCAGGTCCTCGACGACCAGAAGCGCGTCCGTAGGGGCCATCGCCTGGCTCATGCGACCTCCCGGCCGAGGTAGGCCTCGATCACGGACGGGTCGCGCCGCACCTCGTCCGGGGTCCCGGCGGACAGCCTCTCGCCGTGGTTCATGACCACGATCCGGTCCACCAGGTCCATGACCAGGTCCATGTCGTGCTCGACGAGCAGCACGGTCACCCCCTCGTCCCGCAGGCGCCGCACCAGACCCTTGAGGTCCTCCTTCTCGTGGCGTCGCAGCCCGGCGGCCGGCTCGTCGAGGAGCAGAAGGGTCGGGTCGGCCATCAGCGCCCTGGCCACCTCGAGGAGGCGCAGCTTCCCGAGCGGCAGGCTCTCCGCGCGCGCGAACGGGTCGTCCGCCAGGCCGACGCGCTCGAGCTGCCGGTAGGCCTCGGCGCGCACGCGCGCCTCCTCCACCCGGCCGAGGCCGACGAGGCCGCTCCACAGCCCGGAGCGGGTGCGGGTGTACGCACCGAGGGCCACGTTCTCGAGGAGGGACATCCGGGGGCTGAGGTTCAGGTGCTGGAAGGTGCGGGCCAGCCCGAGCCGGGCGATGGCGTGGGGCGGCCGGTTCGTGATGTCCTGACCGGCGAAGCTGACCCGGCCGCCGTCGGTGGTCAGGACGCCCGTGACGAGGTTGAAGGCCGTCGTCTTGCCGGCGCCGTTGGGCCCGATGAGGCCCACGATCTCGCCCGGGGCGACCGAGAACGAGAGGCGGTTCACCGCCGTCAATCCGCCGAAGGAGCGCGTGACGTCGTCGAGCTCCAGCAGGGGCCCGGCCACCTCGACCCGTGGCCTCTCCGGGAGGGGCGCCGCGTCGAGGAGGACCGGCCTCTCCGGCTGCCTGGGGAGGAGGGAGTCGACCATGGGCACGAGCCCACGCCTGGCGTACTGGAGCACGAGGATCAGGATGAAGCCGAAGGCGATGATCTCGTAGTTGCCGGTACGGCCGACGAGGGCCGGCATGACCTGCTGTAGCTGCTCCTTGAGCAGCACGAACACGGCCGAGCCCGCGAGGGCCCCCCAGACGCTCGTGAGGCCCCCGATGACCGTCATGATCATGTAGTCGATGCTGGCGTTGAGCGAGGCCAGGCCCGGCACGATGAACAGCTCGCGGTAGGTGTGCAGCCCGCCAGCCAGGGCCGCCAGCGCGGCCGCTGCGAGGAACGTGATCATCTTGACGCGCTGGACGTCCACGCCGAAGCTCGCCGCAGCGATCGCCCCGCCGCGGAGGCTCTTGATCGCGCGCCCGACGCGCGAGCGCATCAGGTTCGTGACCAGCCATACGGTGAGCAGGACCGCCGCCCACACGAGGAAGAAGTACTCGCGGTCGCCCCGGATCGGGTCGCCGAGCACGGAGAGCGGTGGGATGCGGTTGCCCGTCGCGCTGCCGAAGCCTGTGTTGCCGCCCGTGACGCTCATCCAGTTCCGGAGCACCCCGGTGATCACGAGGCCCCACGCGAGCGTCGCCAGGGCGAGGAAGTGCCCCTTGAGGCGCAGGGTGATCAGGCCGATCAGCCAGGCAATGAAGATCGAGACGAGGACGCCGGCGACGATCGAGAGCCACGGGTCGAGGCCGTAGCGGCTCGCCAGGATCGCGGCGGTGTAGGCCCCCGTCCCGACGAACGCGGCCTGCCCGAGGGACGCGAGCCCGGCGTAGCCCGCCAGCAGCACCAGCCCCAGGACGACGATCGCGTTCATGCCGATGACGTTGGCGAGCCGCAGGGTGAAAGCGTCGGCGACGAAAGGCATCGCCGCCAACACGGCGAGCAGCAGGGCCAGCAGCCCGCGGCGCAGCCACAGGCCGAGGCGCGAGCCCGCGCTCGTGACCGCCGAGGGCCGCGTCACTCGACGTGCTCCTCGAAGTCGACGTGCTGCAGGGACCGCACGAGCAGCACGGGGATGATCAGCAGGAAGACGAGGACGTCCTTGTACGCCGAGGACACGTAGAAGGCGCTGAACTGCTCGGCCAGGCCCACGAACAGAGCGCCGCCGACGGCGACCGCCGGGTTCGCCAGGCCGCCGATGATCGCGCCGACGAACCCCTTGAGCCCGATCAGGAACCCGAAGTCGTAGGCCATCTTCGTGATCGGCGTGATCAGCACGCCGGCGACGGCCGCGAGGAACGCCTGAAGCGTGAAGGCCGCCCGGCCGGCCTTCACCACGCTGATGCCCGAGAGCCTGGCTCCGAGCTTGTTGACGGCCGCCGCCCTCAGCGCCTTGCCCCGGAGGGTGCGGCTGAAGAACCACCACAGGGCAGCCAGCAGCACGAGGCTGAGGGCGAGCAGCCAGATGTCCTGGTGGTCGAGTAGCACCGGGCCGAGGCGCAGCCGACCCTGCGTGAAGGGCGGGAGGGTGTAGGGCTGCGGGCCCCAGAACGCCAGACCCAGCCCGGTGAGCGCCAGGTGCAGGCCGATCGTGATGATGAGGTAGACGAGCGCGGACGCCCGTGGCAGCGGTTGGATGATCACGCGGTGGGAGATGGGCCCGAGCGCCGTGGTGAGGACCACGGCGACGGCGATATGAGCTAGATAGGGCATCTCGGCGCGCGCCAGCAGCACGACGAGCAGGTACGCGGCGGCGGCGGTGGCGACGGGCCAGGACAGCGCCCAGAGCGCTCTACCCGGCCGCCGGGCCCGGACGCTGACGAAGGCGTCGTAGACCGCCCACAGCAGCAGCCCGGCGACGAGCAGGTAGACGGTTCCCGGCACCGCGCCGGCGCGCAGGCTCGCGGCCGTCAGGGCCGAGATCATCACGAACTCGCCGATGGCGACGTTGATGACCCCCGTCACGGAGTAGAGGACGACGAGGCCCAGAGCCATCAGGGCGTAGATCGCCCCGTTGGTGAGGCCCTCGAAGAAGAGGATCAGGGGGATGTCGAGCAAGCGGCCTCCGGATGGAGAGCCTGGGGGCGGACGCTGGCCCGCCCCCAGGCTCCCAGGGCTGCGTGGAGCTCAGTCCGCCAGCGTCCAGTCGCCGCCGGCGATCTCGACGATCACGAGCGCCCGCTCGTCGAGGCCGAGGTGGTCGTCGGCGGTGTAGTCGAAGATGCCGCCGACCCCAGTGAACGGCCCCATGTCCTCGAGGGCGTCGCGCAGCGCCTGCCTCACCGCCGCGGTGTCGCTCCAGTCGAGCTCGCCCTGGTCGAGAGCGTGCAGCAGCGCGAGCTCCACGGCCTTGACCGCGTCCCAGGCGTGCCCGCCGAATGTGCTGGCCGTGCCGGCGCCGAACAGCGCCTCGTACTCGTCGACGTAGGCGGCCGCCACCGGGGCGATCTCGTTGTCGGCCGACAGCTCGTCGACGACGATCATCGGGCCGATCGGC
>JBIQIQ010000114.1:2930-7779 GCA_044507975.1 Deinococcaceae bacterium | reverse complement strand
CTCGATGTCGTCGCCGCGGTCGTTGCCGTCGACCATCAGCGACAGGACCGCGAAGGCGCCCGCGTTCATGAGGGCGTAGGCGGTCAGGTACCAGACCGCGGCCTCCACGCCGCCGTGGTTCGGAGCGAGGACTGCCAGCCCCAGGTAGCCGGCGTGCGCGACCGCCGAGTAGGCGAGCATGCGCTTGACGCCGCGCTGCATCAGTGCGCCGAGGTTGCCGATGACCATCGTCGCGGCGACCGACACGGCGAGCGCGGTCGTGAGCCACGGCGCGACCTCCGGCACGATGGCGGCGGCGACGCGGATCAGGGCAGCGAAGGCCGCGGCCTTCACGACGACGCTCATGAACGTCACGACCGGCGTGGGAGCGCCGGTGTAGACGTCCGGCGACCACTGGTGGAACGGGGCGAGCGCGGCCTTGAAGCCGAGCCCGGCCAGCACGAGCGCCGCGCCGACCGTCGCGAGCGAGAGCACGGAGCCCTGGGCGAGCGCGGCGACGACGTGCTCGTACACGAAGCTGCCAGAGGCGCCGTACAGCAGCGCGGCGCCGTAGATCAGGACCGCGGAGCCGAAGGCGCCAAGCAGGAAGTACTTCATGCCGGCCTCCTCCGACTGCCGGTCATGTGTGCGCCACGCCGACAGCACGTAGACAGGCAGCGAGAGGATCTCGAGGCCGAGGACGAGCGTGATCAGGTCGCCGGCGGATGCCATGACCATCGCCCCGAGCGCCGAGAGGAGCATCAGCGGGTAGTACTCGGGGTGGTCCATGTCGAGCCTGCGCAGCTGGTCGTAGCTCACCAGCACCGCTATGGCCGCCCCGACGATGATCACGAAGGAGAAGGCGAGCGCCGGCACGTCGGCCAGGTAGCGCAGGCCGAAGCTGGCCCCGCCCGCGCTGTCGGAGAGGAACAGGGCGAGGTTGAAGAAGAACGCCGTCACGAGGCCGAGGAGCGAGACGGCGGCCGTGAGCCGCGAGTCGCGCTGGAACAGGGCCAGCAGCAGCGCGACGACGGCCGTCCCCAGGACTGTGAGAGCCGGGGCGAGGTGGCCCCAGTCGACGTCGAGTACGGGTGGGAACGTCACCGCGTCCCTCCTCCGGCCAGGCCGCGCGCCGCGCCGGCCTCGGCGAGCTCCTCGCCTGCCGCGCCGCCGGGCGGGTCCTCGGCGAGCTGCAGGACGGCCACCTGCGCCTGGCTCTCGATGCGCTCGAGCTGCGGAGCGGGCGCCAGGCCCAGCCACAGCACGCCGGCGACGAACGGAACGAGCACGTAGAGCTCGGTCGGGCTCACCTCGCGAGCAGGCGTGGCCTGCGGTCCGAGGAAGAGGCGCTGGTACGCGTTGACGCCGAAGACGCCCGCGCCGATGACGGCCAGGGTGGCGACGACGGCGGCGAAGGGCGAGGTCTGGTAGGCGCCGAGCAGGCTGAGGAACTCGCCTGGGAAGTTGGCCAGGCCCGGCACGCCGATGAACGCGAACACCAGGAACAGCGCCAGCGCCGAGAGCGCGGGCGCGCTCTTGGCGATACCGCCGTACGCGTCGAGGTCGAAGGAGCGGCGCCGGGCGTAGAGCATGCCGCTGACGATGAAGAGGCCACCCGTCGAGAGCATCTGGGCGGCGAGGAGGTAGATGGCCCCGTTGAGTCCGGCCACGTGCAGCCCGAAGACCCCGACCGCGACGATGCCCATGTGTGAGAGCGACGCGTAGGCGAGGAGCCGCTTGAGGCTCGTTTGGCTGGTGGCCACCACGGCCCCGTAGACGGCGGTGAAGGCGCCCAGCGCGATGAACAGCGGAGCGAGGCGCTCGGCACCGAGCGGCAGCACGGGGATCGCCCAGGCGAAGAAGCCGTAGCCCCCGACCTTGTAGAGGGTGCCCAGCACGTCGGCCGCCCCCGAGGGGTGGTTCTGGTCGTTGAGGTCCACGAGCCAGGAGTGGAGCGGCCACAGCGGCACCTTGACGGCCATCCCGAGCGCCAGCCCGGCGAAGAGCCAGGCCTGGGTGTCGACCCCGAGACCGCGCGCTGCCAGCACGAGGTCCTCGATGTGGAAGGTGGCGGCGCCCGACAGTGACTTGAGGGCGAGGATGCTGACGAGCATCACGAACGAGCCGCTCACCGCGTACGCGAGGTACTTGAGCGTCGCGGCCCGCCGGTCGGCGAGGCCGTAGGCGCCCAGCAGCAGCAGGCTGGGGATGAGCGTGCCCTCCCAGAAGACGTAGAAGAGCAGGAGGTCGCGGGCCATGAAGATGCCGGCGAGGCCGGCCTGCGCCAGCAGCAGCCAGGCGACGAACCGCCCGGGGCGCTCCTCGACCGTCAGCGCGGCGAAGAGCGTGGTCGGCAGCATGACGAGGGCCACGACGACGACGAGGACGGAGGCAGCGCCCCCGGGGTCGAGCGCGAAGCTGGCGCCAAGGCCCGGCAGCCAGGCCCACTCGAGGGGCGTGGCGCCAGGCAGCAGCAGCGCCGCCAGGAAGGTCGCCAGCGTGCTCGCCATCGCGAGGGCGATCACGAGCGAGCGGCGGCCGCCCGCCAGGGAGACGAGCAGGGCGCCCGCCAGGGGCAGAGCGAGTGGAAGAAGCGTGGTCACCGGAGCACCCCTACGAGCAAGGCGATGGCCGCCACCACCACGGCACCCGCCAGCATCGCCAGGGCGTAGAGGCGGACGTGGCCCGTCTGCAGCAGCGTCGTCGCCCGCGAGAGCCATACCGCCCCGCCGGCCGACGCCACGAGGCCGCGGTCGAGGACGTCGCGGTCGAGCACGGAGAGGCCCTCGGCGACGCTCTCGGCGGGCCGAACGACCACGGCCTGGGCGGCGGCGTCGAAGCCCATGCCGCTGCGGGCCAGCGCCGCGACGGGCGTGGGCTCGAGCCGCTTGACCGTCCTGCCCTTGTCGACGGCGTAGAGCCAGTAGCCGCCCGCCAGACCGGCGGCGGTCGCCAGAACGGAGGCTGCGATCAGCCCCCACTCGGCGCCGAGAGAGAGGTGCTCGAACTGCACGCTGGCCGTCACCGGAGCGAGCCACTCGGCGATGACGTTGCGTCCGAGGAACGCCTGCACGCCGAGGTAGCCGGCCAGCACGCTGCCGACCGCCAGGACGACCAGCGGACCGGTCATCACCGCGGGCGACTCGTGCACGTGCGCCTTGGCTTCGGCGGTGAGGCGCTCCTCCCCAGCGAAGACGAGGTAGTACCAGCGGAACATGTAGGCGGCCGTCAGCACCGCTGTGACGAGGAGCAGGGCGAACAGCAGCGGCGCTCCCGCGTCCGCCACCAGGGAGCTGGTCAGCGCCCCGTGGAGGATCGCATCCTTCGAGAAGAACCCGGACAGCAGCGGCACGCCGGCGATCGCCAGCGTGGCGATGAGCGCCGTCGTGCCCGTCAGGCGCATGCGCCTCCCGAGCCCGCCCATGCGCCGGACGTCTTGCTCGCCCCCGAGCGCGTGGATCACAGAACCGGCGCCCAGGAACAACAGGCCCTTGAAGAACGCGTGCGTGACGACGTGGAAGATGCCCGCCCAGTGGGCGCCGACGCCGACGGCCGCGATCATGAAGCCGACCTGGGAGATCGTCGAGAACGCCAGGATCCGCTTGATGTCGGTCTGGGCGAAGGCGGCCACGGCGAACACGAGCGCCGTGAGGACGCCTACCCAAGCGACGGTCGCGGCGGCAGCGGGCGCCTGCGCGAACACCTCGCCCGTGCGGGCGACGAGGTAGACGCCGGCGGTCACCATCGTCGCGGCGTGGATCAGGGCCGAGACGGGCGTGGGGCCGGCCATGGCGTCAGGCAGCCAGAGCTGCAGCGGCAGCTGGGCGGACTTGCCGGCGACCGCGAGGAGGAAGAGGAGCCCGATGGCCGTGAGCGCCGGCGCGCCGAACGCTACGGCCGGCGCGGCCTCGGCGACCTCGCGGACGTTCAGGGTGCCGAACACCTTGAAGGTCAGGAACATTGCGATCAGGAAACCGACGTCGCCGATGCGGTTGACGATGAACGCCTTCCTGGCGGCGTCGGCGTTCTGGCGCTTCTCGTACCAGAAGCCGATGAGGAGGAACGAGCACACGCCCACGCCCTCCCAGCCGACGAACATCAGCGGGAAGCTGTCGGCCAGGACGAGCACCAGCATCGCGGCGACGAACAGGTTGAGCTGCGCGAAGTACCGCGAGAACCCGGGGTCGCCGCGCATGTAGCCCAGCGAGTAGAGGTGGATCAGGAACCCCACGCCCGTGATCACGAGGCTCATCACGATGCTGAGCTGGTCGACGTGGACGCCGAGGTCGACGCTGAGGTCACCGGCCCGCAGGAACTCAGCGAAGACGAACCTGTAGCCCTCTGCGTCGGCCGGGTAGGAGACGAACGATGCGAGGGCGAGCACGAACGCCACGAAGAGTGCCGAGGTGGCGATCACGCCGGTGTCAGGCTCGCGCAGCCCGCGCCCGAACAGGCCATTGATCAGCGAACCCAGCAGCGCGGCGACGGGGGCCAGCGCCACGAGGTGCACGGCTTGGAAGGCTTGGTCCGTCATAGGCGCACCTCGGCGAGCTGGTCGACCTCCGTCGTGACGCGGTTACGGAAGATCGCCACGAGGATGCCGAGGCCGACGGCGACCTCGGCGGCGGCCACGGCCAGGACGATGAAGACGGCGCCTTGCCCCTCGAGGGCGTGGATCCCGCCCGTCGCCGTCCACTGGCGCGCGTAGGCGATGATCGCCAGGTTCGCCGCGTTGAGCATCAGCTCGATCGACAGGAAGACGAGGATGGCGGAGCGCCGCGTGACGACGCCGACCGCCCCGAGCCCGAACAGCAAGGCGCTCAGCGCCACGAAGTACTCGGTGGGCACGTTCACGCGGGCTCGCCCTCCC
>JBIQIQ010000114.1:0-2830 GCA_044507975.1 Deinococcaceae bacterium | reverse complement strand
GGCGCTCAGCGCCACGAAGTACTCGGTGGGCACGTTCACGCGGGCTCGCCCTCCCTGAAGCCGGGCTCGGCCTCGACGACGACCGGCTGGGCGACCTCTGCCCCCTCGTCTGCCGAGCGCTGGACCAGGCTGACGGCGGCGACGATGCCGGTGAGGAGCAGTACGGCCACGAGGTGGAAGGCCAGGAGGTACTCGCTGAAGAGGACCGTGCCCATGCGCTCTGCGCTGCCGCCCTGGAGCACGGCCGCCACGGTCGCCTCGTCCGGGGCCGCGCGTCGCTCAGACAGCGCCGTGCCGAGCACGGCGACCGCTCCGAGCAGCCCCAGCCCGTAGGCCGTCGGCCGCAGCCAGCGCCACCTGGGCGCCGGACTCTGCTGCTCGACGTTGAGCAGCATGATCACGAAGAGGAAGAGCACCATGATCGCGCCGGCGTAGACGATCACCTGGATCGCGGCGAGGAAGTGCGCGTCGAGCATCACGTAGGCGACGGCCACCATGATCAGCGTCGCGACGAGGCCGAGGGCGGCGTGCACCGGCTGCCGAGCGGTGATGACGAGCACCCCGCCCGCCAGCGCGAGGGCGGCGACGATCAGGAAGCCGATCACGGCGCGGCCTCCGCGGGTGCGGGCCCGCAGCTGGCGGCGTGCATCAGTAGTCCACGCCCTCGAGCTCCGGCCGGTGCCCTGCCACGAAGCCCAGCCGGACCTCCGACCCCTTGGCCGCGGCCTCACGGCGCTGCCACTTGCTGCCCACCGTGCCCACCAGCATGTCCTCCTTGCGGTAGACGAGGTCCTGGTAGCGGTAGTCGGCCAGCTCGAACTCGTGCCCGAGGACGACCGCGCCTGTGGGGCAGGCCTCCTCGCACATGCCGCAGAAGATGCAGCGGAGCATGTTGATCTCGTAGATGCTCGCGTAGCGCTCGCCGGCGGACACCGGATCGTTCGGGTCGTTCTCGGCGGCCTCGACGTAGATCGCGTACGACGGGCACACGGCGGCGCACAGCGAGCAGCCGATGCACTTCTCGAGCCCCGTGTCCGGGTGCCTGAGCAGGTGATGCCGGCCACGGAAGCGAGCCTGGAGCTGCGCGCGCTCCTCGGGGTACTGGACGGTGACGGGTCGCTTGAAGAGGTGGCTCAGCGTCACGCCCATCCCCTTGGCGATGTCCAAGACGCTCATGCTGGCGCCCCTTCCACTCTGAGGTCACAACACAAAGGCGATCACCGTTCCCGTCAGCAGCGCGGACAGCAGCGCGATCTCGAACAGGCGCAGCCAGCCGAAGCGCATCAGCTGGTCGTAGCGCAGGCGCGGCAGCGTGGCCCGCAGCCAGATGAACAGGAACACGAAGAAGGCCATCTTGAGGATCAGCCAGACGAACGGCCACTCCGACATGCCGGGGACGATCCGGTCGACGAACGCCGGCCCGCGCCAGCCCCCCAGGAACAACGTGCTGATGAAGGCCGCCGTGGTGAAGATGTTGACGTACTCGGCCATCTGGTAGAGCGCCCACTTGATCGAGGAGTACTCGGTCAGGTAGCCGGCGACGAGCTCCTGCTCGGCCTCGGGGAGGTCGAACGGCGTGCGGTTCACCTCGGCCGTGCCCGAGATCAGGAACGTGAGCATCGCGAGGGCCAGGCCGGGCCACAGCCACGGGCTGATCGACCAGATGCCGGTGTCGACGATGGCGCGCAGGTTGAGCGTGCCCGTCACCATGATCACGGCCAGGACCGACAGGCCGAGGCCCAGCTCGTAGCTGATGATCTGCGCCGACGACCTCAGGGAGCCGAGGAGGGCGTACTTGCTGTTCGAGGCCCAGCCGCCGAGGAAGATGCCGTAGACGCCGAGGCTGGTCACGGCCAGGATGTAGAGCAGCCCGATGTCGAGGTCGATCACCCACGGGTTGAAGCCGAACAGCGCGCCGGGCGGCCCGGCGGGTATGGCGCCGAAGGCCGAGAGGGCTGCGACGATGCTGATGGCGGGCGCGAGCACGTAGACCAGGCGGTCGGCCTTGGTCATGACGAGGTCTTCCTTGAAGATCGACTTGATCGCGTCGGCGATCGGCTGCAGGAAGCCGAAGGGCCCGACGCGGTTGGGTCCGTGACGATGCTGGAACCGGGCCAGCACCCTGCGCTCGATCAGCGTCATGTACGCGAACCCGCCCAGCAGGACCAGGCACATGACCAACGCCTTGACGAAGGTCACCAGCAGGGGGTCGCGCACGTACTCGGTCACGAGGCCACCACCTCGCGGTCCCGCAGCACCACCAGGCTGGAGAGGTCAGCGTGAGCGACGCCCTGTGGCTGGTCGGGCGTGGCCGCGATCGTGAGCAGCCCAGGCGGCACGGCGTCCGTGACCCTCACGGTGGCGCGGCGCCACAGGCCGTCGACGCGTAGGCGCACGTCGTCGCCCTCCGTCAGCTCGAGCGCCGCGGCGTCCTCGGTGCTGACGCGCAGCGCCGGGCCACCCCGCTCGGCGAGTAGGTGCGGGTTGAGGTAGGCGTACTCGGGACGGAGCATCGATGCCGCCACCACGACGTTCCCGCCTCGGCGCTTGGCCAGGGGCTGCTCGCCGGCGTCGGCCCTGCGGGACACCGGCTCGAAGGGCTTGATCTCGCCCCACTCCCCCAGGCCTTCGAGCTCGAGGTCGTAGCGCTGCCGCAGCGCCCTACGGGCGCTGCGCACGCTGCGTCCCTCGAGCCTCTGCCCCAGCGCGTCGCCCAGCAGCTTGACGACCCCGTTGAGGTCCTCGCTGGCCCCGCCTTCGACCGGCGCGGCGTTGACGGCCAGGAAGCGGCCCTCGAGGTTGACGACCGTGCCGTCGCGCTCGTACACCG
>JBIQIQ010000113.1:0-7802 GCA_044507975.1 Deinococcaceae bacterium | reverse complement strand
TTCTGGGAGGAGGTGATGGTCGCCCTGCCGGCGCGCTACCGCGCCATCGCGCCCGACCTGCGGGGCTACGGCGATACCGAGGACCTCCCGATCGACGCCACGCGCGGCTCGGGCGACTGGGTCGACGACCTGGTCGCCCTGAAGGAGGCGCTGGGCGTAGGGCGCTACCACGTGGTCGGCCACTCGCTCGGAGGCTTCGTGCTCTGGCGGCTGGTGGGCGAGGACGCCGCCAACGTCCTCTCGGCCACGTTCGTGGCGCCGGGCTCGCCCTTCGGCTTCGGCGGCACGAGAGACGCTTCCGGCACGCCCACGCACGCGGACTTCGCCGGCTCGGGGGGCGGGCTCGTCAACCCCGACATGGCCAGGCTCATGGCCGAAGGCGACCGCGGTTCCGAGCACCCCCGCTCACCGCGCAACGTCATGAACGCCGTCTACTGGAAGCCGCCCTTCCGCGCCGCGCGCGAGGAGGACCTGCTCACCGGGATGCTGAGCGAGAAGATGGGGCCGGAGCGCTACCCGGGTGACTCGGTGCCGTCGCCAAACTGGCCGGGCGTCGCTCCAGGGGTCTTCGGGCCGAACAACGCGCTGTCGCCGAAGTACCTGGGTGACTCGGTCGAGCGCTTCGTGAACGCCGCGCCCAAGCCGCCGGTGCTGTGGGTGTACGGCGCCGACGACCAGATCGTCTCGGACACGTCGCTCTCCGACGTCGGCTACCTCGGGAAGCTGGGCTACGTCCCCGGGTGGCCGGGCGACGAGGTCTTCCCGCCGCAGCCGATGGTGAGCCAGACGCGGGCGGTGCTCGACAGGTACGCGGCCGCGGGCGGGCGCTACCGCGAGGCGCGCTTCGAGGAGTGCGGCCACACGCCTTACCTCGAGCACCCGGAGCGCTTCCTGGCCGAGCTGAAGAGGGTGCTGGCCGAGGGCGACGGGGGTGCGGCCTAGGCCGCGGGGCGCGGGGGACGCACGCTCGACGGCCAGCCCGCGCCACGGGCACCGACCCCTAACCCATCACGCGGGTGACGACGCTCTGCCACGGCGCCCAGCGGGTGAACCACTTGATGTCGTGCAGTCGCCGCCGGCTGGGCGCCAGCAGGTGACCGAGGCCGTCGACGACGGCGTGGTGGCACTTCTCGCACACCCCGCAGGCCTGCCCGTTGCGCGGCGCCTGGCAGAACCACGTCATCTCGAGCGCCTCCAGGAAGCCGCGCTCGAGCGCGATGCGCCGCATGTCGCCGCGGTCCAGCTCTACGAGCGAGAAGGTGAAGCGCTCGAGGAGCGCCAGGTCCGTCATCCGCGCCTCGTCTGAGAGGCGGTAGGCCGGGAACGGATGCTCCCTCACACGGCGCTTGTTGCCTACCAGGAGCGAGGCCAGGGGGCCGCCTCGGCGGCAGCCCACCTCGAGCTCGTCGGCGCCGACGTGCCGCGCGTAGCGCGCCAGCCGCTCGTAGTGCGGGCTGAGCCCCGGGGCGCGCTCCCGCAGCCGCTCGAACCTCCCCCGCTGCGCCTCGTCCTCTGGCAGGTCGTCGAGGCTCATCGACGCCGTCGGCAGGAGCATCTCCGCGAGCCCGGGGCGCGAGTGCATGAGCGCCGTCCTCACCCGCTGCATCGCGTCGATCTCGAGCTCCGCGTAGGGGCTCGACGGGTCGAAGACGTAGTGGGGCCGGACCTCGGCCTTCTCGAGGTGGAGCGCCGAGAGGAGGCGGAAGGTAGAGTCCCAGCCGCCCGTCCAGAGGACGTCTAGGGTCTGAGTGCCACCGTCAGGTGCCATGCCGAACTATGGGGCGGCGGCGTGAGTCCTGGAGCATGACTGGCTAAGAAGGTTGAGGTCGGAGCGCCCCTCTAGGCAGCGGCCGGCAGCGGCCTCAGCAGCCGCATCCCGTTCAGCACCACGAGCAGCACGGACGCCTCGTGGACGAGCATGCCCAGCGACATCGTCACGCCGCCAGCGATGACCCCTACGAGCAGCAGGAGCACCGTCGCCACGGCGAACACGACGTTCTGACGCAGGTTCGCAGCGGTCCGGCGCGCCAGGCGTATCGCATGGGGCAGCCTGCGCAGGTCGTCCGACATCAGGGCGACGTCGGCGGTCTCGACCGCGACGGCCGAGCCGGCGGCGCCCATCGCGACGCCGACGTCGGCGGTCGCCAGGGCGGGGGCGTCGTTCACGCCGTCGCCGACCATCGCGACCCCCCGGCCGCGGCTCAGCAGCGACGTCACCACGTCGAGCTTGTCCTCCGGCAGGAGGCCGGCGCGCACGTCGGAGACGCCGACCTCCGCGGCCACCGCGTTCGCGACGGGAGCGGCGTCGCCGGTGAGCATCGCGACGCGACGGACCCCCAGGCGGCCGAGCTCGGCGACGGCGCGCGCCGAGCCCTCGCGCAGCTCGTCGGCGACGCCGATGACGCCCAAGGGCTGGCGCTCCAGGAGCACGACCAGGGGGGTGCGGCCGGCCGCCGCGAGCCCCTCCGCGCGCAGCACCGCGGCGTCGAGGGCGGGGCCCGCCGGCGCCAGCTCGGCGGCGAAGCGGGGGCTGCCGACGACGACCTCCCGGCCCTCGAAGCGGGCTACGACGCCCTTGCCAGGCACGGTCTCCGCCTCCACGGCCGCGCCGTCCGGTCCCGCGCCCTCCTCCTCGGCGGCTTCGATCACTGGCCGGGCCAGCGGATGGCCCGAGCCCGCCTCCGCCAAGGCGGCGAGGCGCAGGAGCTCGCGCGGCGTCACGCCGGGAGCGGTGGGCTCCACCGCCACCACGCGGGGACGGCCGCGCGTCAGGGTGCCGGTCTTGTCGAGGGCGACGGTGTCGACGCGGGCGAGGGCCTCGAGCGTCTCGCCGCCCTTGACGAGCACGCCGTCGCGCGCCGCGCGCCCGATGCCGGCGACGATCGACACCGGCACCGAGATCACCAGGGCGCCCGGGCAGCCGATGACGAGCAGCGTCAGCGCCAGCTCGACGTTCCCGGTGAGAGCGCCGGCTACGGCCGCCAGCCCGATGATCGCCGGCGTGTACCAGCGCCCGAAGCGGTCCATGAAGCGCTGCGCTCTGCCCTTGGCGTCCTGCGCCTCCTCGACGCGGTGGACGATGCGGGCGAGCGTCGTGTCGGCCCCGACGCCCGTGGCGCGCACGCGCAGCAGGCCCGATACCGCGATCGTCCCGGCGAACACGCGGTCTCCCGGCGCCTTCTCGGCCGGCACCGACTCGCCGGTGATCGAGGCCTCGTCGACGGCGCCGAAGCCGGAGAGCACCTCGCCGTCCACGGGCACCTTGGCGCCGTGCGGCACGATGACGGTCTCGCCCCTGGCGACCGAGGACGCGGGCACCTCGACGTGGCGCCCCTCCCGGACGACCGTGGCGCGGTCTGGCGCGGCGGCTACCAGCTCGCGCAACGCGCCCCGCGTCTTGTCGAGCGTCGCGCTCTCGAGAGCCTTGCCGACGGCGAAGAGCGTCGTGACGGCGGCGGCCTCCCAGAACTCGTGGATCGCGACGGCCCCGACGGCCGCGACGGTCACGAGCAGGTCGATGCCGACGACCCGGACCGCCAGGGCGCGCGCCGCCTGCACCGCGATCGGCCAGCCGGCGAGCGCCGCGGCCCCGAGCAACAGCGCCGTGCCGGCGACCGCGGCGGGCGCTCCCTCCGGCGCGAGGTGCGTGAGAGCGTAGCCCGCGGCCGAGAGGACCGCGGCGGCGGCCGGCGTCCACCAGCGTCGCGGCAGCCGCCAGCGGGCCAGCCGGGGACGCCACGCGGGCGCCCCTCGCGCGCCAGCGACGGTCAGGCGGGTCGCCGCTTCTCTCGGCCCGCTACCTATGGCCTCCACGTCCCCTCCTCAGCTCAGAACGGCGACGGCTCGGCCTTGTAGCCGGCGCGGGCCACTGCGCCCACGAGGGCGTCGACGCCCACGACCCGAGGGTCGTGCCGCACCTCGATGCGGCCGGAGTTGAACTTGACCTCCACGCCCTCCACGCCTTGGAGCCTGCCGACCTGCTTCTCGATCTTCGCGATGCACGACGGGCACGAGAGCCCCTCGGCCCGCAGCACCGTCACGTTCTCGTCCCTGCTCATCTCTCTACCTCCGTGCCCCTCATGAGCCGGCGGCCGGCGCGAGGGGCTGCGATCTGCCCCGAGGTTAGCGGTGGGCCCGGGTTCCAGTCCTTGACGCTGGTCAAGGGCCCTCAGACGCGCTGAGGCCGGCTCATGACAGCCGGGGCGCGTTCTCATGCCGGCGCCTATCCTCTAGTTACGAACGCACCACCGCGTTCAGCAGGTCCCGGCCCACCGCCGGAGAAAGGGGCATCTCCCCATGCTCGTGACCATCGGCATCATCCTGTTGGTGTTGTGGCTGCTCGGCCTAGTCACCAGCTACACGCTGGGCGGCTTCATCCACGTACTGCTGGTCATCGGCTTGATCGTCATCCTGATCAACCTCTTCAGCGGACGAAGACCAGTTTGAGCGCGGGGACGGCTCGCCGAACGAGCCGTCCGTAGCGTGACCCCGGCGCCGATCCTCGCCCGGCGCCGCCGCCCGCATCCTCGCCGCTAGGGTCCTACGTACCCCAGGCGCGCGAGGACGGGCCTGTGGTCCGACTCCCCGTCCCAAGGCCCGATCCGCGTGTCGAGGGCCCGCCACTCCGGGGAGTGGAACACGTAGTCGATCCGGAGTAGCCAGTTCGGAACGGGGAACCCGAGCGGCGTCGGCTTGAGCGGCCCGCCCGGGAACGTCTGCCCGAAGCCGAATCCCGCCTCCAGCCAGGCGTCCGAGAGCACGGCCGTCACCGTCTGGTAAGCGGTGCTGCGGGGCGTCGTGTTGAAGTCGCCCACGACGATCAGAGGCCTGTCACGCGCCGACGCCAGCTCGTGGACGCCCGCCGACACCCGCTCGCGCTGGCGCGTCGTCGAGGCGATCTCGCTCGGCCAGTCGGGGAGCGTGCGCGGGATCGACAGGTTGTGGACGTTGACGAGCGTGGTCTCGCCCCAGTCCAGCTGGACGTTCGTCAGCTGCGGGTTGCGGCGACCGAAGCCCTCGACGCGCCTCAGCACCGGCGTCAGCGGGTACCGGCTGTACACGCCGAGCCCGTCCCACCCCCCGCCGAGCACGAGGTCCTCGTAGGGGTAGGCGTCCGCCAGCCGGCGCGAGAGCTCGGCGGCCATCGGCTCCGCCAGCTCCTGGAGGGCGACGATGTCGGCGTCGGCGGCGAGTATGGCCCTGGCGACGGCCTCCGGGCTCGGGTTGTACGCGTGCAGGTTGAAGGTGAGCACGCTCACCGTCGGCGCCCCGGCCGGCAGCGGCTCGACCTTGGCCTCGCGCGGGAGCAGCGCCTGTCCGAACACCGCCAGGAAGATCCCCGCTGGCACGAGCGCGGCCGTCAGCAGCCCCCACCGGCGCCACCTCAGGCCGGCCAACATGACCACGGGCACGGGGAGGAAGAGGTAGGGCGCGATGCTGTTGAGGACGAACATCCACCAGCGCGAATCGCCGAGGTAGTTGTGGGCGACCCACCAGCCGACCGCGGGCAGCAGCGACAGGTACGCGAGGAGGACGAGGAGGGCGCCCAGCACCCGGGCGGCGGACATCGGCCGAGGTTACCCCGGTGCCGCCGCCCGGCAGATGACGCTTCATGAACGGGGACCAGCTGAGAACCGGTTCCTGTCTTTGTAATCGGAACGATTCCGAGTTAGGCTAAGCGCATGAGCACAGATCGCGGCGAGCGGGACGAGCCGGCCACACGCCTGGCCGAGGAGCTGGCGGCAGATCGGGCCAAGGTCAGGCGCGAGCTGATCCTCACGGGCATCACGGGCGTAGGCCTCGTCGCCGGGCTGGTCGGCGGATGGCGAGGAGGGGAGGGCGCTTGGCTCTCCACCGGCGCCGGCGCTCTCTGGACGGTCGGCTACGCCCTCGCCTACCTCGCGGGCGGCGTGCCGGCGGCGCGCGACTCGCTGAGGCGCTTGGTGCTGCGCCGCAAGCTGTCGATCGACCTGCTCATGGTGCTCGCCGCCACCGCCGCCGCACTCGTGGGCGAGGTCAGGGACGGCGCCATCCTGCTGTTCCTCTTCAGCCTGGCGGAGTCCCTCGAGGGCTACGCGATGGGCAACACGAAGCGCGCCGTCGCCTCCCTGATGGACCTACGGCCCGACACCGCCAACGTCGTCGGCAGCGGCATCACCGAGGTCGTCCCCGTCGCCGACGTCGCGGTCGGGCAGGTCATCCTCGTGCGGCCCGGCGAGCGCGTACCGCTCGACGGCGTCGTGGTCACCGGCGCGGGCCACGTAGACCAGTCGCCGATCACGGGCGAGTCCGTGCCCGTCGACAAGGAGCCGGGCGATCAGATGTTCGCCGGCAGCGTCAACGGCAACGCCGTCCTCGAGGTCCGCGTCACCAAACCGGCCTCCGACTCGACGCTGGCGCGCCTCATCGAGCTCGTCACCGTCGCGCAGTCGCAGCGCTCGCCCAGCCAGCGCTTCAGCGCCTGGTTCGGCCAGCGCTACACGGTCATGGTGCTGGTCGGCTCGGTGGTCGCGCTCGGAGCGTTCCTGTTGCTGGGCGTGCCGCGCGACGACGCCCTCTACCGCGCCGCTACTCTGCTCGTCGTCGCCAGCCCCTGCGCGATCGTGATCAGCGTGCCGGCCGCCGTCCTCTCGGCGCTGGCGCGCTCGGCGCGGTTCGGCGTCCTGTTCAAGGGCGGGGCGGCCCTCGAGGACCTCGGCGGCGTCGACCTGGTCGCCGTCGACAAGACCGGGACCCTCACCGAGGCCCGCATGCACGTGACCGAGGCCGTGCCGTTCGGAGTGTCGCGCGAGGCGCTCCTGAGCGTCGCAGCGGGCATCGAGGAGGCGTCGGAGCACCCCGTCGCCGCAGCCATCGTGCGCGCCGCCGCCGGGCTCGAGCCGGCACGCGCCTCCGGCGTCGTGGCGGTCCCCGGCAAGGGCGTGACGGGCGAGGTGGCCGGCACGCCGCACTGGGCCGGGAGCGCCAAGCTGGCCGCCGAGCTCGGCGTGGCCATGCCGGCGGAGGTGGAGGAGACCGCGGCTCGCCTCGAGGCCGCGGGGCGCACCCTCGTATTCGTGGGCCGCGGGGCCGGCTCCGACGCCGAGGTCATCGGCCTCGTCGGCGTGGCCGACACCGTGCGGCCCTCGGCCGCGGCAGCGGTACGGGGCCTGCGGGCCGGCGGCGTGCAGCGCGTGGTGATGATGACCGGCGACCACGAGGTCACGGCCCGGGCCGTGGCGTCCGAGGTCGGCATACGGCCCGAGGACGTCCGCGCCGACCTCCTGCCCACCGACAAGGTAGCCATGGTGGCCGAGCTGGCGCGCGAGAGCCGAGTCGCGTTCGTCGGCGACGGGGTGAACGACGCCGGGGCGCTCGCAGCCGCGTCCGTGGGCGTGGCGATGGGCGCTGCGGGCACGGACGCGGCCCTCGAGGCCGCCGACGTCGCGCTCCTCTCGAACGACCTCGAGAAGCTGCCGCTAGCGCACTCGCTCTCCCGGTCGGCGAACGCCGTCATCAAGCAGAACCTCTTCTTCGCCCTGGGGATCATGGCCGTGATGGTCGTGTTCACCCTGCTGGGCCGCCTGCCCCTGCCGCTCGGCGTGCTCGGTCACGAGGGCGGCACGATCCTGGTGGTCCTGAACGGCCTGAGGCTGCTGGGATGGCGTCCGCGGGCCGCTGCCGGCGGCTCCGGCGCCGCCTACGAGACGCCGTCCACGCTGCCCGCTCGGTAGCCGGCTGGCGCTCCCGAAGGGCAGCGGGCTAGGCCCCCTCGGCAATCGTCCCGGAGGGCGCGCCGCACCGGTGGCCAGGCCGACTAGCGT
>JBIQIQ010000112.1:0-7884 GCA_044507975.1 Deinococcaceae bacterium | reverse complement strand
GACATCCGGCAGCGCCTGGCGCCGCTGCGCGGCCGCATCCGTGACCGCCTTACCAGGTTGCTCGAGGCCCACGCCTCCGAGGTACAGGAGCCGATCATCACGCTGCGGCGCGACCGCTACGTGATCCCCGTCAAGGCGTCGTCGCAGTCGCGCGTTCCCGGCCTGGCGCTCGACCGGTCCGACTCGGGGGCGACGGTGTTCATCGAGCCCGCGTCGGTCGTGCCGCTCAACAACGAGCTGGCGCTGCTGGAGATGGAGGAGCGCGACGAGGTCAGGCGCATCCTGCTCGCCCTGGCGCGGCGCCTGGCGGAGGAGCCGCTGGTGGACGAGAGCCTGGACGCCGTCGCCGAGCTCGACGTCGTCAACGCCTCCGCCAGCCTCGCGAAGGACTGGCGCCTCGTGGCGCCGACGTTCGACGGCGGCGGTCGCGTTAGGCTCATGGCCGCGCGCCACCCGCTCATCGAGGACTGCGTGCCCAACGACGTCGAGCTCGACGAAGACGGTCGCCTGCTCGTCGTCACCGGCCCGAACGCGGGCGGCAAGACGGTGCTGCTCAAGACGGTGGGCCTCGCTGCGCTGATGGCTCACTGCGGCCTCTACGTCGCGGCCTCGGCGGAGAAGCCCGCGCTGCTGCCCCGCCTCGACGCTCTGCTCGCCGACATCGGCGACCAGCAGAGCATCGAGGCCTCCCTCTCCACGTACGCCGGCCACCTCGTGAACCTCAAGGGCATCGTCGAGCGCGCCGGTCCCACCACGCTGGTGCTGATCGACGAGCTCGGGTCCGGCACCGACCCCGACGAGGGCGCCGCGCTGTCGCAGGCGATCCTGGAGCGCGTCCTCGCCGGTGGCGCCCGCGGCGTGGTGACGACGCACCTCGCGCCGTTGAAGGTGTTCGCCAGCGAGGCTAGCGGCGTGGTCAACGCCGCCATGAGCTTCGACATCGCCGAGCTGCGACCGACGTACCGGCTGGTCGTCGGGCAGCCTGGTCGCAGCTACGCGCTCGCCATCGCCGAGCGCATCGGCCTCGACGCCGAGCTGCTGCAGCGCGCGGCCGAGCTCCTGGGCGCGGACGCCGGCCGCCTCGAGACGCTGCTCGCCACGCTCGAGGAGCAGCGCGCCGCGCTCACGGCCGAGCGGGACGAGGCGCGCCGCCAAGGTGCGCTGGCGCTGAAGGAGGCCGACGTCCTGCGCGAGCAGATCGCAGGGCTCCGGGCGCGCGAGCAGGAGCTCATGGCCGCGGCCGCGGCGCGTGCGGAGGAGATGCTCGGCGAGACGCTCCAGCAGGCCGCGCGGCTCAAGCGCGCCGCCACCTCGGTGCCCGAGCAGCGCTCCAAGGCGCTCCAGGAGCTGCAGGAGCTGCGGCGCGCCGCCCAGGTGGCGTCGCAGCAGGCGCGGCGCCAGGAGCGCGCACCCGCCGCCGCCCCGGCTGCCGACCCCTGGCGCCCCGGCGCGAGCGTCGAGGTGCCCTCCTACGGAGCGCGCGGCCAGGTGATCGAGGTGCGCGGCGACGCCGTCCTCGTCCAGCTGGGCCTCGTCAAGGTCGAGGTCCCGAAGAGCGAGACGCGGCCGGTGGCGGAGGAGGCGAAGGCGAGCCGTCCCCGGAGCGGGTCGCCCGCCGGCCCCGCGAACGTCGACAAGGAGCTCGACGTCAGAGGGGCCAGGGTCGAGGAGGCGCTGGAGGCCGTGCGCGACTTCCTCAGCGAGGCTCGGGCGCTCGAGGCCGGCACCGTGCGCATCCTGCACGGCAAGGGCACGGGGGCGCTGCGGGACGCCATCCGCCAGGAGCTGAGGTCGACCCGCGCGGTGAAGGGCTTCGCCGACGCCGTCCCCTACGAAGGTGGCCACGGCGTCACGGTGGTAGAGCTGCGCGACTGAGGGACGGAAGCGGAGCGCGCTCGCCGAGCGCCGGCCGCTCGCTACCTCGGCCGGCGCGGACGGACTGATAACCTCTGGCGCATGCAGGACATCGAGAAGCAGTACGTCATCGACGCGCTGGCGGAGGACTCCTGGCGCATGTTCCGCATCATGGGCGAGTTCGTGCAGGGCTTCGAGGAGCTCGCCTCCGTCAACAAGGCCGTCACCGTCTTCGGCTCGGCGCGGGTCAAGGAGGACTCGCCGATCTACGCCTCGGCGCGGCAGCTCGCGGGTGAGCTGGCCAAGGCGGGCTACGCCGTCCTCACGGGCGGCGGCCCCGGCATCATGGAGGCTGCGAACCGCGGCGCCATCGAGGCCGGCGGGCAGAGCTTCGGGCTCAACATCGACCTGCCGCACGAGCAGGCGCCGAACCCGTACCAGACGGTCAGCGTCGACTTCAAGTACTTCTTCGTGCGCAAGGTGATGCTGGTGAAGTACTCGACGGCCTTCATCGCCTACCCGGGCGGCTTCGGGACCCTGGACGAGGTGTCGGAGGCGCTAACCCTCATCCAGACCAAGAAGATCAAGCCGTTCCCCGTCTTCTTCGTGGGCGTCGACTACTGGCGCGGCCTGGTCCAGTGGTTCCAGAGCACGCTGCTGCGCTCGGAGACGATCTCGGAGAACGACCTGCACCTGTTCAAGGTCGTCGACGACGTCTCCTCGATCCCGCACGAGATCGAGGAGTACTACCGCAGCGCGAACCACGCGGGGTTCAACCTGCCCTGGTGAGGCGGGGGCGCGGCCGGGTCGCGCAGGTCCCTACGAGCTCCGCTCGGAGGCGCCGGCCCGAGGGCCGGCGCCCCGGGAGCTTCTCAGTCGTGGAACGGTGGGAGCGCCGACGCTCCGAAGACCTGGGCGGCGAGCGACCAGATCGCCTCCGGCTCCATGGCCGCGCCGAGGAAGGTCTCGTCGCCGCGCCAGATCTCGACGTGGGGGTGCGGGTCCTCCTGCGTCTGCTGGGCCGCCTCGAGCGTTCCGGAGTTGCCCGTGGTGGCGATCGTGTCGCCCTGGCGCACGCGCGCGCCCTCCACGACCGGCTCGGCGATGCTGGCGAGGTGGGCGTAGCGGGTGACGTAGCCGCCCGCGTGCCTGATCCAGACCTGGCGCCCGCGCAGCTTGTCGAGCAGGTCGGGCGGCGTGTTGAGCGCGGCGGTCGCGTCGGAGATGATCGCCTGGTACTCCTGCAGCGTGTGCTCCACGTAGCCGTGGTCGGCACGCACGACGACGCCGTCGGCCACCGCCCGGATGGGCGTGCCGTAGTCGATAGGGACGCTGACGGTGCCGGCGTAGAAGTCGAAGCCCTCGTGCACGCCGTTGCGGTAGGCGCGCGGCGCCCCGGGCAGGTGGTTGCGGCGCGACGAGATGGTCGCGCCCTCGACCGGCACGACGTAGGCGCTGGGCCAGCCCCGCACGAACTCGACGTCCTTGAGCTCGACGAGGCGGACGTAGGCGCCCGACGTGCGCACGCCGGGGTTCTGCTGGGCGTGGTCGGCCGCGGCGCGGCCCTCCTGGTCCCGGGCGGTCGGGTCGGCGCCGGCGTTGAGGAGGTAGACGACCTGCGCCGGCGTGCCCTGCGAGGCGGCCAGCATCAGCGCCGTGACCCCGCTCGCGGCCTGCTGGTCGACGTCGGCTCCGGCGGCGAGCAGCTCCTCGATCACCTCGACCGGGCTGCTGCTGGCCACCGCCACCATCAGCGGCGTGAGCCCGGCCTCGTTGCGGGCGTGCACGTCCGCGCCCTGCGCGACGGCGGCCGCGATGGCGGCCGGGTCGCCGGCCTCGACCAGCGGGAAGATCTCGGGCACGGGCGGTGGCGCCGGCTCCCGCGAGCCGAACGGTGGGAGGCCGAAGGCGAAGAGGCCGCCCAGGACGAGCACGACGACGAGAACGGCCGCAACCAGGACACGCATGCCGCGATGCTACCAACCGCACAGCCGGCGGTATCGTGGACGGATGCCGCAGAGGACCCTCGCCGAGCTCAGCGGCCTGCTGGCGGTCGCCGCGCCCCTGGTCCTCGCGCAGCTGGCCCAGAACGGCATGAGCTTCATCGACACCGTCATGATCGGTCGCCTGGGCCCTGGTCCGCTGGCGGGCCTAGCGCTCGGCGCCGTGGCGTTCAGCTTCGCCTACCTGCTGGCGATGGCGCTGATCATGGCCGTGAGCCCGGTCGTGGCGCAGGCCGCCGGGGCCGGTAGGCCCCAGGACGGCGCCAAGGCGTTGCGTCACGGCCTCGTCCTGGCGCTGGCGCTGTCCGTTCCGGTGGCGGTGGGCGTCGCGAGCCTGCCGCCCGTGCTGCGCCTGCTGGGGCAGGACGAGGGCGTGGTGGCGGGAGCCGGCGAGTACCTGAGGGCCGTGGTCTTCGGCCTGCCCGGCGCGCTGGCGTTCGTCGCGCTGCGAGGCTTCCTGGAGGGGAACGGTCAGACCCGGCCGATCATGGTGATCGCCGGCCTGGGAGTGCTGGTGAACGCCGGCATGAACGAGGTGCTGATCTTCGGCCGCCTCGGGCTCCCGGCGCTGGGGCTCGCGGGCGCAGGCATCGCGACCTCGATCACGTACACGCTGATGGCGGTCGCGGCCGCTCTCGTCATCCGCCATGCCTACCGCCAGCTGGCCCCGTTCGGCGACTGGCGGCTCCAGTGGCCGGCCTTCCGGGAGCTGCTGGTGCTCGGGTGGCCTATCAGCCTCACGCTGGGCTTCGAGGTCGGGCTGTTCTCGGCGGCCGCGCTGGTCATGGGCTACTTCGGGGAGGCGCCGTTGGCCGGCCATCAGATCGCGATGCAGACGGCATCGATGTCGTTCATGGTGCCTCTGGGCGTCGGCATCGCGACCGGCATCAGGGTCGGGCAGGCCCAGGGGAGGGGCGACGACGCGGGGGTGAGGCTCGCCGGTTGGACCGGGATGGGGGTAGCGGCGTCGTTCATGGTCCTGACGGCCGCCCTCTACCTGCTGGCGCCGCGCCTCGTGACCTCGATCTTCCTCGACGTGAACGACCCCGCCAACCTCGTCGTCGTGGGCTACGCCGCGACCTTCCTCAGCCTCGCCGGCGCCTTCCAGCTCGCCGACGGCGTCCAGGTCGCGGCGGTCGGCGCCCTGCGCGGCCTCAAGGACACGCGGGTCCCGATGCTCATGACCCTGCTCTCCTACTGGGGCGTCGGGTTCCCGGTGGGCCTCACGGCCGCGTTCGTGCTGGGCCAGGGGCCGCGCGGCATGTGGTACGGCCTGATCACCGGCCTGGCCTGCGCCGCCGTGCTGCTCGCCTGGCGCTTCCGCGCGCGCACCGCGCGGCCCCGCCTGGCTGTCTTGCCGGGGGAAGCCTGAGTTATGCTGCGCCACCAGGAGGAGCAGTGGAAACCTTCCTTGTCATCGGTCGCAACGCCGTCATCATCACCTTGGCCCTCACGCTCTTCGCCGCTGCCGGCGTCGGCATCGCGGTCTGGTTCGCTCGCAACACGCACGAGCCCCACTGAGGCGTAACGGCCCGCTCGCCCGTCTCGTAGGCGCCTACCTGGACGGCGCCGACCTGACGTTCGCGCGGGCCGCCTCGTTCCTACGGCTCGCCTACGCCGGCACGTTCCTGGTCCAGACGGCGGTCGCCGTGCTGGTGGGGAGCGGCGTGGCGGCGCTCGCCCCCGGCGAGCCGCGGCCGAGCCCCCTGCTGGCCTGGACGCTCTTCGCGCTGGCGCTTGCCCAGCTGCCCATCGGGCTGGCCTCGCTGCTGCGCCTCTCGGCGGTCGGGAGCCGGCAGGGAGCGCTGTCGAGGGCGATCTTCGCAGGGGTCACGCTCTCGACCACGGCCTGGTTCGCCTCGCTGGCGCTGGCCACGGGCCAGGGTGGGGCGCCGACGCTCGCTCTCCTGGCGACGCTGCTCCTGTCCTACGTGCTCGGGTTCCTCGGAACGGGACGCCTCGCCCGGGCGGCCGCGGCGGCGCCGCGCCGCAGACCCCCTGGCAGCTCGCCAGAGGGAGACGCGCCGTCCGAGGCCGAGGCACTTCCAGAGTAGCGAGGGACGGGCGCCGCTCCCCCGGGGCTCAGGCCCCGTAGCTCGCGTCCCGGAGGATGTGGACCATGTCGAGCGCCTGCGCGGTGCCCAGCACGACGCAGTCGGCGGCGTTCGGCGCCACGCCGACGGGGATCGAGGTCACGCTGCCGAGGTAGGCGTCGAGGTTGCGCAGCAGCGCCCCCCCTCCGGTCATGACGATGCCGCGCTCGATGACGTCGGACACGAGCTCGGGTGGAGCCTGCTCGACCACCTTGCGCAGGCCGGCGGCGATCTTCTCCAGAGAGGGCCTTAGAGCGGTCACGACGTCCTGGGTGCTCACGGTGACGCTCTTGGGCATGCCGTCGATCAGGTCGCGGCCGCGCACCTCGACCGTCAGCTCGTCCTCGGGCGACAGGACCTTGGCCGCGCCCACGGTGCGCTTGATCTCCTCCGCGGTGCGGTCGCCGATGAGCAGGTTGTGCTTGGCCTTGACGAAGGCCATGATGTCGCGGTCGAAGGTGTTGCCGGCGATGCGCAGGCTCTCGGAGACGACGATCCCGCCCATGCTGAGGATGGCGATGTCGGTGGTGCCGCCGCCGATGTCGATGACCATGGAGCCGACCGGCTCCGCGATGTTGATCCCGGCCCCGATGGCGCCGGCGACGGGCTCCTCGATGAGGAACGCCTTGCGCGCGCCGATCTCGTGCATGGCCTGCACGACGGCGCGCCGCTCGACCTCGGTGATGCCCGACGGGATGCACACCATGATGTTCGGCCGCAGGAAGCGGGCCGGGCCCGTGAGGACCTTCCCGATGAACGCCTTGAGCATCTTCTCCGTGAGCGTGTAGTCGGCGATGACCCCGTCGGCCATCGGCCGCACCGCCGTGATGTTGCCGGGCGTGCGCCCGAGCATCCGGTAGGCCTCCTGACCGACGGCCTTGACGTCGGTGGTGCCCTTCACGACGGCGATGACGGCCGGTTCCCTCAGCTGGACGCCCTTGCCCTTCACGTGGATCCTTACGTTGGTCGTCCCCAGGTCTACGCCGATCATGGCCACCAAGCTACCAGGAACGCCGGCGGCGCCGTGGCTTCCTGGCCGTCCAGGCGGGCCGTATACGATGGGTCATGTCGCGAGAAGCCCTGGACGCCACCCTCCCGCCCGTCATGCGAGCCGTCGTGGTGGGCTCCGGCGGCGAGCTGAGCGTCGGCGAGGTGCCGACGCCCTCCCTCAGGACCGGCGAGGTGATGCTCGCCGTGAGGGCCACCGCTCTCAACCGCGCCGACCTCTCCCAGGCGGCCGGGAACTACCCGCCGCCGCCGGGGGAGTCCGAGGTCCTGGGCCTCGAGGCCGCCGGCGTGCTCGTGGCCGGTGACGCGGCCGCCATGGAGCGGGCCGGCGTGAGGCGAGGAGGCTCGTACACCGCGCTGCTCCCCGGCGGCGGCTACGGCGAGTACGTCGCCGTGCCGGCCGACATGCTGATGGAGGTGCCGGAAGGCTGGTCGTGGGAGCAGGCGGCGGCGCTGCCGGAGGCCGCGTTCACCGCCTACCTCAACCTGTTCATGGAGGCGCGGCTGCGCGACGGCGAGCGCGTGCTGGTGCACGGCGGCGCGAGCGGCGTGGGGTCGTACGCGATCATGCTGGCCAAGCGCGCCGGTTGCACCGTGTACGCCACCGCGGGCGGCCCGGAGAAGTGCGCGGCCTGCCAGCGCTTCGGGGCCGACCTCGCGATCGATCGTCACGCGCGGCCGTTCGAGGAGGCGATCCTCGAGCATGCCGGCGGGCAGGGCGTCGACGTGGTCCTCGACATCGTGGGCGAGGAGTACTTCGCCGCCAACCTCGAGGTGCTCGCGACGGGCGGTCGGCTGGTGTTCATCGCCACTCTCGGGGGCCGCCGCGCCCAGCTCGACATCCGCGAGCTGATGACGCGGCGCCTGAAGCTCATCGGCTCGACCCTGCGCCACAGGCCGCTGGCGGAGAAGCTCAGGATCCGGCG
>JBIQIQ010000111.1:0-8052 GCA_044507975.1 Deinococcaceae bacterium | reverse complement strand
AGTTCACGGTCCCACCTGTCGCCCCGCGACTGGCGCACGATCCTCGTGCTGCTGGTAGCTGCCTTCGTCGTCATCCTCAACGAGACGATCATGAACGTCGCCCTGCCGAGCCTGATGGTCGAACTGGACGTGAGCGCCAACACGGTCCAGTGGCTGTCGACCGCCTTCCTGCTGACGATGGCCGTGGTCATCCCGATGACAGGGTTCCTCCTGCAGCGGCTCACCACCCGCTCGGTGTTCCTGACGGCGATGGGGCTGTTCAGCGTCGGGACCCTCGTCGCCGGCCTGGCGCCGGGGTTCGTGCCGCTCTTGATCGGCCGCATCGTCCAGGCCTCCGGGACGGCGATCATGATGCCGCTCCTGATGACGACCATTCTCCGGCTCGCGCCCACGCACATGCGCGGGAGGGTGCTCGGCACCGTGAGCATCGTCATCTCGGTGGCGCCCGCTCTCGGACCCACCGTCTCCGGGGTGATCCTGCAGGTGCTCTCCTGGCGCTACATGTTCCTGCTGGTGCTGCCCATCGCGCTCGTCGCCACCGTGATCGGCACGCGCCTGCTCGAGAGGGGCGGCGAGGTCCGCCGCAGCTCGATCGACCTGCTTTCGGTGCTGCTCGCCGCGATCGGCTTCGGCGGCTTCGTCTACGGGGTGAGCGTGGCGGGCGAGGCGCCCGGCGCGCTCGGCCGTCCCGAGGTGATGGCTCCCATCGTAGTCGGAGGACTGAGCCTGATCGCCTTCGCCGTCCGCCAGCTGCGCCTGCAGAAGACCGACGACCCCCTGCTCGACCTCCGGGTGTTCGGCTACCCGATGTTCTCGCTCAGCGTCGGCCTGTTCGTGATCGCCATGATGGCGCTGTTCGGGTCGATGATCCTGCTGCCCATCTACCTGCAGAACGTCCGCGGCTTCGACTCGCTCTCGACCGGCCTGTTCCTCCTGCCTGGAGGAGCGCTCATGGGCCTGGCCGCGCCCTTCGTCGGCCGCCTCTTCGACCGCCGTGGGCCCGTGCCGATGACGACGGTGGGTGCCTCGCTGATCGCCCTGATGCTCTGGCGGCTCAGCACGATCGGCGCCGAGACGCCGGTGCCGCTCCTGCTCGGCTACCACCTGCTGCTCAGCTCCGGCATGGCCCTGCTGTTCACGCCCCTCATGACCACCGGCATGAACCCGCTGCCGCCCCGCCTCTACTCGCACGGCAGCGCGGTGATGAGCACGCTGCAGCAGGTCGGCGGCGCGATCGGGGTAGCGCTGCTCGTGACCGTCATGACGAGCAGGGCGTCGTCGCTGGCCGCCTCGGTCGGGCCGGAGCTGGCGCAGGCGGCCGGTCTGCGCTCCGCCTTCGCGGTCGGCGCCGCGTTCGCGCTCGTGGCTGGGATCCTGACGCTGTTCCTGAAGCGCGGCGCGCCCCAGGAGGACGATGTCGCCGATGACGTGGTCAAGGTCGAGGTCGGCGAGGAGCTGACGGCGCCCGCGCACTAGGCGAGCCTGTCATCATGGCAGGCGAAGCAGCCGAGCGGACGAGGAGCAGGGATGAGCCACGAGGTCGTGCCGGATCACGTAGCGGTGCTGGTGCCATCGGCCCACAGGGCCGCTGCGTACCTCGGTGAGCTCGGGTTCTCGGTCGGCGCGGCTGAGGACTGGGAAGAGGAAGGCACGCGCGAGGTCTACGTCGAGCGCGGGCGCGCCAACGCCCTGCTCCTGATGGAGCCGATCGGTCCCGGCCCGTACCGCGATGCCCTCGAGAAACGGGGCCCGGGCCTGCACCACCTCGCCATCTCCGTGCTCGACGTCGAGGCGTTCGTGGTGTCGCTGGGCGGCTCCGGTTGGCTCCTCCATCCTCGGAGCCTTCAGACGCTCGCTACCTCCCGCGCGGCCTTCCTGGCTCGGCCCGGGTTCCCCGGCCTCATCGAGGTGCAGGGGCGAGATCGACTCGAGCGGCGCGAGCTGTTCGTGGACGGTGTGACGATGCCGCTCGAGCCGTCCTCGCTGCGGCTGCTGGAGGCCGTCCAGCTCCACCACGTCGTGAAGGCGTCGGAGCCCGGCAGCCAGCCCGGGCTCAGCCTGGCCGGCCGCCAAGTCCCCGTGGCCGCGCTGATCTAACGGCCAACGCGGCTGCGGAAGCCGGGTCCACCCGCGGCCCTACCGGGGAGCACCCGCCAACTCCTCGAGGTAGACGATCGCCGTCTCGATGCCGCGCGCGAACATCTCGAGGCTGTAATGCTCGTTCGGGGCGTGCAGCCCGTCGCTGTCCAGGCCGTAGCCCATCATCACGACCGGGACCTGCATCAGGTCGACGATGTCGGCCACCACCGGGATGCTGCCGCCGCCCCGCGTGAACACCGGGGTGTGCCCCCAGCCGCGCTCGTAGGCGCGCACGGCCGCCTGCATCTCGGGCAGGTCGAACGGTACGAGCGCCGGTCGCCCGGTGGTCAACAGGCGCACCTCGACCGCGACCGTGCCCGGCGCCCGCTCCCTGAGGTGCGCCTCGATCTGCTCGAAGACGCGGTGCGGGTCCTGGTTCGCGACCAGCCGCGAGCTGAGCTTCGCGCCGGCGGTCGCGGGGATGATGGTCTTGGGACCCGGACCCGTGTAGCCGCTCCACATGCCGTTGATGTCGAGCGTCGGGCGGGCCGACACGCGCTCGCGGACCGTGAACCGCTCGTCCCCCCAGGCTGCCGGCGCGCCAGTGGCCTCCAGCAGCTCCGCGTCCGTCATGTCGGTCTTCGCGATCATCGCCCGCTCTTCGTCGGTGAGCGGAACGACGTCGTCGTAGAACCCCGCCACGGCGACGGTGCCGTCGGGCTCGTAGAGCGTAGACAGCAGCTCCACGAGCGCGACGGCCGGGTTGTGCACCGCGCCGCCGAAGAACCCGCTGTGGAGGTCCTCGCGTGGTCCTCTCACCTCCACCTCGAGGTAGGTCATCCCGCGCAGGCTGTGCGTGATGGCGGGCTCCTCGACGGTGCGCATCGACGAGTCGCTGATCACGCAGACGTCCGACCGCAGCAGGTCGAGGTGCTCCCGTACGAACGGCGCGAGGTTCGGCGACGCGACCTCCTCCTCCCCCTCGATCAGGAACTTCACGTTCACCGGGGCTCCCCCCGAGGCGCTCAGGTACGACTCGAGCGCCTTGACGTGCACGAAGAGCTGGCCCTTGTCGTCGGTCGCGCCGCGGGCGTAGACCTTGCCGTCCTTCACCACCGGGTCGAACGGGTCGGTGTCCCACCCGTCCTCTCTCGCGGCGGGCACCACGTCGTAGTGCCCGTAGACCAGGACGGTGGTCCTGTCCGGTCCAGCGCCGAGCCACTCGCCGTAGACGACCGGGTGCCCGGCCGTGGGCATGACCTCCACGTTCTCGACCCCGGCCGAGCGCATGTTCTCCGCGAGCCAACCGGCCATCCGCCCGATGTCGCCCGCGTGGGCCGGGTCCCCGCTCAGGCTGGGGATGCGCAGCGCCTCTAGGAGCTCCTCGACGAACCGCCCCTGGTTCGCTCGGGCGTACGCGCGCGCCTCGTCACTCGATGCAGCCATGCCAGGCTCCTTCCACTTGCCTCCCGACGCGGTCGGCATGCCCTACGGCTCCCCGCCTCACAGCGGCCAGAACAGCGGCACCAGGAACACGGCCACGACGTAGTACACGACCATGACCGGCAGGCCGAACTTCCAGTAGTCCCCGAAGCGGTAGCCCGCCGGACCCATCACCATCAGGTTCGCCGGCGTGGCGATCGGCGTGAGCAGCGCAGCGTGGGCGGCGACGTTGAGCGACATCAGCATCGTCATGGTCGAGTAGCCGCCCTCCGCGGCGATCGACACCGCGATGGGGATGAGCACCAGCGCCGTCGCCGTGTTGCTGATCAGCTGCCCGAGGACGGCCGTGACGATGAATATCCCCGTCATCACCAGGACCGGACCGCCCCCGCCGATCCTGTCGAGCAGGCCCGTCGCCAGCGCCTCTGCGGTGCCGCTGTTGGTTATGGCGGTAGAGAGCGGGATCATCGCGGCGATCAGGATCAGCACGGTCCACGACATCGACCTGTGCGCCTGGTCGACCGTGACCACGCGCAGCACCACCATCGCTATCGCGGCCAGCAGAGTGGATATCGCCGCCGGCACGATGCCCGTCGCGAGCAAGACGACCATGACGATCAGCACGGCCACGGCCGGCAGCGCCTTCGGTCCCAGGGGTATGGCCTGCCGGCGTATGGCGTCGGGGGAGTCGACCAGCACGACGTTCGCGTCGTTCGTGTGCTCGTCGAGCGCGTCCCAGCGGCCGTGCAGGAGCAGCGAGTCGCCGGCCCTCAGCGTCACCTCGCTCACCCCCAGGTCGGTGCCGTAGCGCTGCACGGCCAGCACGACGAGCTGGCCGCTGTCCGTCACCATGCCGGGGAACACCTTGTCGCCGATGTACTCGGACCGCGGGCTGACGATGACCTCGGCGACGCCGAACTCCTTGTCGATGAGGCTGCTCTCCAGCGCGTCGTCCGCCTCGCCAGTCAGCACCAGCCAGTTGTCCAGGGCGAACCGCCTCAGTTCCTCCCGCGAACCCCTGACCAGCAGCCGCGCCCCCTCGCTCACGGGCCCGTCGGCTACCGGGACGCCGTTGCGGTCCTTGACGCTGATGACGTGCACGTTCGGGTAGGCGGGGTCGACCAGCTTGTCCGGGAGCGACCCGACGAGGGGCGAGTCTGGGCCGACCTTGAGCCTCGCGAGCTCGTCCTCTGGGATGTACTGCTGTCTCAGGGTCCGGGGCAGCGTGCTCAGGTCGCGGGAGAAGGCGCGCGGCGTCCGCACCGGGAGCAGTCTCCGGCCGAGCAGGAGGGTGACGAGCATCGTCCCGACGAGCAGCGGGAGCCCGACCAGCGCGACCTCGAAGAAGCCGACGCGCCCAGCGCCGGCATCGGCCGACGCCGCCGACACCAGCAGCGTGACGGGCGACCCGGTCAGCACCAGCAGCGCCCCGGCGTGCGCCGCGAAGGCGGCCGGCATCAGCAGCTGCGACGGCGACTGGGAGAAGCGGACGGCCAGCACCACCACCAAGGGGTAGAGCGCCGCCACGGCGCCGTTCGGGGTGATCAGGGCGGAGAGCACGGCGACCGCCGCCATCATCAGGAGGATCAGCCTCACGCGGCTGCCGCCGGCGTACCTGACGACGAACTGCCCGACCCACGTCGTCAGCCCCGCGGCGTCGAGCCCCTCCGCCACGACGAACAGCGCCGCGATCAGGATGACGGTCGGGCTGGAGAAGCCCGACAGCGCCTCCTCGAGGGTGACGACGCCGGTCACCCACAGCGAGAGCGCGACGCCCAGAGCCACGATCCCCACCGGCAGCCGGTTCCACACGAAGGCGGCGATGGCGGCACCGAGGATGGCCAGGATGATCGTCTGCTCGCTCATGCGCCTGCCTTCCGAGCCCTCTCGGGGCTCGCCCTACGATCGAGTCGCACGACCCCGCCGTTAGAGGTCGACCGGGTACCCGGGGCCCCATGGGATCCCGAGCAGGAACCAGATCACGAACAGCACGATCCACACGACCCCCATGACGAGCGCGTAGGGGATCATCAGAGAGATGACGGAGCCGATGCCCGCATCGCGTCGGTAGCGCTGCGCGATGGTGACGATGAAGGGGAAGTAGACCATCAGCGGGGTCAGCGTGTTCACCGGCGAGTCGCCGATGCGGTAGGCGGCGAGCAGCGTCTGCGGCGCGACGTCGAGCCGCACGAAGATGGGGATGAAGATCGGGGCGAAGATCGCCCACTTCGGCACCACGCCCGGGATGATGAAGTCGAGCAGGAAGATCACGACGATGAACCCGACGAGCAGCGGCACGGCGGGGATGCTCGCGCGCTCGAGCAGGTTGGCGAGCGAGATCGCGATGACCGGCGGCAGGTGGGTGAAGTTGAAGAAGGCGATGAACTGGGCGATCATCAGGAACATCAGAACCAGCCCACCCAGGCCGCTGAACGTCTTGGTGATCGAGGCGATCACGTCGTCGGCGCTCTTCACCGTCCCGGCGCCCACGCCGTAGCAGATCCCCGAGACGAGGAAGAACAACGCGATGATGAACAGCAGGCTGTCCATGAACGGCGTGTCGCCGATGACCGCACCGGTGACGGGGTCCTGCAGGGGCGCACCCGGCAGCGCGGTCGCCAGGCCCACCAAGACCAGGACGGCGAGGAACCCGAACCCCGCGAACCGCAGCCCCCGCGCCTCGGACGCCTTCTCGGCGTGCGTCTGGGCCTCGACCGCCTGCTCGTCCTGCGCGGCGTCCGCAGGGTTCCACGCCCCGAGGCGCGGCTCGATCACGCGCTCGGTCACCACGGTCGCGATGACGACCAGCACGAGCATGGATACGACCGAGAAGAAGTAGTTGTTGACGATGGTGATGGGCCCGAGTGGGGTGAGGGCGATCGCCTCGTTGGCGATCTCGGTGATCATCGCGTCGACGGGCGTGGGGATGACGTTCACCGCGAACGTGGCCGCGACGCCAGCGAACCCGGCCGCCAGGCCGGCGACCGGGTGCCGGCCGAGCTTGCGGAAAGCGACCGCGGCTAGCGGTATGAGTATCAGGTAGCCCGCATCGGTGGCGACGCTTGAGAGGGCGCCCACCAGCACGATCAGGAACGTGATCAGTCGCCGCGGCGCCGCGGCGACCAGCTTCCTGATGAGGGCGTCCATGAGGCCCGCGCCCTCGGCAGCCCCGGCCCCCATCATGGCGATGAAGGTGACCGCGATGACGCCGAAGCCTGCGAAGTTGGACACGAACGACGTGAAGATGAAACGTATGCCCTCGACGTCCAGCAGCCCCTGGACCGAGATCGTGACCTCCTCGAGCTCGAACTCGTCCTCGTCCGGGTACGCCTCTGGATCGATGATCCTGGCGGTCGTGTCCTCGTAGTAGGTCGCCTGCGCCTCCGTGGTCACCGGCACGGCGATCGTCTCCGTGACGCTGACGCCGAGCCAGTCCAGGACCTGGGAGAGGACGGCTATGAACGCGATCAGGTAGAGGAACATGAGGACGGCGTTCGGGACCTTGTTGCCGACCCTCTCGATGCCGGCCAGCATCCGTTCCGTGAGTGACCGCGGTACCGCTGCCTCCGAAGCGCCCATCGGTGACCTCCTCGTCAAGCCGTCGCCGCGCGGATCAGCGGCCGATCATCGACACCACAACTGCGCCAGCGAGATGCACACCTCGGTGGCGCGCCTCATGTCCTGCACGCTGATCCACTCGAGGGGCCCGTGGATGTTCTGCATCCCGGTGAAGAGGTTCGGTGTGGGCACGCCCAGCTCGGTCAGGCGCGAGCCGTCGGTGCCGCCGCGCGTCGGCGTCGAGAACGGCTCGATGCCGTGCTCGAGGCAGGCCTGACGCGCCAGCTCGACCGGCCGCATGTCGTTCTCGAGCCAGTTGCGCATGTTCCGGTACTGAGGGGAGATCTCGCAGGTGATCGTCGCGCGCGGCTCGGTGGCCGCGACCGCCTCACATACCTGCGTGAGGAGCCGCCCGTGCTCGGCTAGCCTCTCGTCGTCGAAGTCGCGCAGTATGAGATCGATCTCGGCCATGGCCGCCGTCCCGTGCATGCGGTAGACGTGGACGAAGCCCTCCCGATCAGCGGTCGTCTCCGGCGTGGGCGTCGCGTGCGGCAGCGTCATCACGACCTTGGCGGCGAGGTGCAGGGCGTTGACGAGCTCGCCCTTGGCCTGCCCAGGGTGGGTGGAGACGCCCTCGACCCGCACGACCGCCCTGTCGGCGGAGAAGGTCTCGAAGACGACCTCGCCGACCTCGGCGCCGTCGAGGGTGTAGGCGACGTCGGCCTTCAGGTCACGCGGCAGGTCGGGGTGCACGCCGCGGCCGATCTCCTCGTCCGGGGTGAAGCACACCCGGATGGGACCGTGGGGGACGTCGGGGTTCTCCAGCAGATGCCGGGCCATCACCATGATGATCGCCACGCCCGCCTTGTCGTCGGCTCCCAGCAGCGTCGTCCCACTGGCGGTGACGATGTCCTCGCCGACCTTCGAGGCGAGGTAGGGCGAACGTTCAGCGGACAGCACCTGGTCGGGGTC
>JBIQIQ010000110.1:0-8273 GCA_044507975.1 Deinococcaceae bacterium | reverse complement strand
GGCACGAGGGCGCCGGCGAGCAGCAGCCCCAGGCTGACGAGGTTGTAGCCGGCCAGCCCCACGGTCAGCGCCGGGTAGATCTTGCGCACCCCGAGCAGCCACGCCATGCCGCCCGCGAGGACCAGGCCGCCCAGCATCCACGACAGGTTGCGCCTGAGGGACTGCTCCTCGGCCTTGCGCCACGGCAGGAGCGGCCCGATGCCCATCAGCAGCAGCACCAGCATCCACAGGGGCAGCGTCACCTGGTCGAAGAACGGCGGCCCGACGGTGACGCGGGCCCCCGAGACGGCCTCGACGACGAGCGGGAAGAGGGTGCCGAGCAGGACGGCGAAGGCCAGCGCGAGGAACAGGACGTTGACGCCGAGGAACGAGCCCTCGCGGCTGATGAGGGAGTCGAGCTCGGCGCGGTCCTTGACGTCCTCCCAGCGCAGGGCGAGCAGGCCGAACGAGAAGAGCGCCACGATGACGAAGAACGCCAGGAAGGCCGGCCCCACGGGCCCGGAGCCGAAGGCGTGCACCGAAGACACGACGCCGGAGCGCGTCAGGAACGTGCCGAGGATCGAGAGCGAGAACGTCAGCAGGATGAGCATGACGTTCCAGGGCTTGAGCATGTGCCGCCGCTCCTGCACCTGGACGGAGTGGATGAACGCGGTCGCGGTCAGCCACGGCATGAGGCTGACGTTCTCGACCGGGTCCCAGGCCCAGTAGCCGCCCCAGCCGAGGACCTCGTAGCTCCACCAGCCCCCGGCGATGATCGCGGCGGAGAGGAAGCCCCAACCGGTGAGGGTCCAGCGGCGCGTGACGACCATCCACTCGGTGCCGGGCCGGCGCGTGATGAGCGCTGCGATCGCGTACGCGAACGGCACGGTCAGGCCCACGAAGCCCAGGTACATCAGCAGCGGGTGCACCGCCATCATCCAGTGGTTCTGCAGCAGCTCGTTCGGGCCGGGCCCGTCGAAGGGCGGGTTGGGCAGCACCCTGAACGGGTTCGCCAGGAACGCCAGGACGAAGAAGAAGAACGTCTGGACGCCCTGCATCACGGCCAGGGCCCACGGCTTCAGCGGCGAGAGCGGCGCGATGGCGGCCAGCAGAGCGGTGTAGCCAGACAGCAGCCAGGCCCACAGCAGGATAGAGCCCTCGAGGGCCGCCCACAGCGTGACGACCTTGACCCAGATCGGCGAGGCGATGCGCGAGTGCTGGGCGACGTACGACAGCGAGAAGTCGTCCGTGAGGAGGGCCGTCTCCATGACGACGAGGGCGACGGTGGCGACGACGAAGCCGGCGACCGCGGCCAGCCGGGCCGAGGTGGTCAGGCGCGCGTCGCGCCGCCACGCGCCCAGAGACCCGGCGACGGCGCCGTATAGCGCCACCGCGAAGGCCAGGAACGCAGCGGCGCCGCCGACGACGCCGAGCTCTAGCTGCACGACCGCTCCCTCAGCGCAACGACTCCTTCAACGCCTCGACGTCCACCGGGTGGCCCTCGGGCGGCGCCTGGTAGTCGTTGCTGTGCTTCACGAGCAGGTTGTCTCCCACGAACACGCCCTCGGAGAAGCGGCCCTCGATGACGACCCCGCCGTTCTCCTGGAACATGTCCGGCGGCGCGCCCCCGTAACGCACGGGGTAGGTGCTCTGCGTGTCGGTGACGTTGAAGACGAGCTCGAGCCGGGCGTCGTCGAACGTCACGCTGCCGGCCTCTACCAGGCCGCCCAGCCGGATGCGGCGGTCCTCGAAGCTGGTCGCGTCACGCGCGTACTCGCTGGGCAGGACGAAGTAGACGAGGGAGGTCTGGAGGGCCCGGGCGATCATCAGCCCGGCCACGGCCAGCACGGCCACCCCCAGCACGGCGTAGACGACCTTCTTCTTCACTCCTCACCTTCCAGCTTGGCCTTCTTGCGGGCCAGCCACCTCAGGTACAGCAGGTAGCCGGCGTAGACGAGCAGCAGCTCGCCCCATGCGATCGCCACCCACTGGTTCTGCGTCAGGTCAGCCAACACGGACTACCTCCGGCTGCGCCGGCGCCGGCTCCTCGGCGGCGCTGGGGATGCTGAACAGCCCGATCCGGATCCGCTCGGACACGAAGTAGAGGTAGATCAAGCCGGCGACGGCCACGTTGACGAGCAGCACGCGCAGCATCGTCGGGTCCATGGAGACCCCGCTGCCGTCGAGGTTGACGCTCTTGGCGGGGTGCAGGGTCCGGAACCACTCCGCCGCCAGGTAGTTGAAGGGCAGGCTGACGACGACGATCAGCATGATCACGGCCGAGATGCGCCCGCGCCTGACCGGCTCGTCGATCAGCGCCCGAACGATGAAGTAGCCGGCGATCAGGGCGACCATGAGGGCCGTGAGGGTGAGCTTGGCGTCCCACGTCCAGTAGGTGTTGAGGGTCGGCTTGCTGTAGATCATCCCCCCGGTGATCGTCAGGGCGGAGTAGATCAGCGCGGCCTCGGCGTTGGCGACCGCGCGCAGGTCGTCCTTCTCCCGGCCCCGCCACAGGTAGAGCGCCGACCAGAGGCCCGCGACGGCCACGGCGAGGAAGCAGATCCAGGCCACGGACACGTGGGCGTACATGATGCGGATCAGCTCGCCCTGGTTGACGTCGGGCGGGCTGACGACCAGCGCCAGGTACATCCCGACCGCCAGCCCGACGAGGCAGGCGAGACCGAGCAGCGTCAGCCACAGGGGACGCTTCGAGCTCGTGACCTTACTGTTCATCTTCCACTCCTAGCGGCGCCGCGCCGATCGCGGCGGCGGACAGGTGGGTCAAGTGTAAACGCGGAGGGGGCGGACTTTCGTCCTCCGGAGAGGGAGCGGCGGTCACTCGTCGACGACGAAGTGGAACAGGGACGCGCAGACGACGAAGTAGATCAGGTCGAAGCCGCCCAGCATGAGCAGCCAGTCCCCGACCGGGCCGACCGCCTCCCCCATGAGGGACTCGGTGGCGCGCACCGCCGCGAGCACGATCGGCACGACGATCGGGAACATCAGCACCGGCAGGAGCGCCTCGCGCGCCTGCAGGTTCGCCGTCAGCGCGGCGTAGAAGGTGGCGATCGTCGCGAAGCCGAAAGCGCCGAGCACGACCGTGACGGCGAGCAGCGCCATCCGGCCGGCGCCTGGCACCTCCGCCCCGTAGAGCGTGACGGCCACGGGCGCGAGCAACAGCCCGAGCGCCGAGAGGTAGCCCCAGTTGGCGAGCAGCTTGCCGAGGTACACCGCGGCGCGCGACACCGGGTAGGTGAGCAGCTGGTCGAAGGCGCCGTCCTCGAGGTCGGCCTGGAAGCTCTGCGCCGCCGACGTGACGCCCGCGAACACGAGCGCCACCCACAGCACGCCCGGCGCGGAGCGCTCGAGCACACCCTGGTCGCGGCCCAACGCGAACGCCATCATCAGCAGCGTCGTAGCGGTGAAGAACACCGTCGCGACGGTGGCCGCCTTGCTCCTGAGCTCCTGGAGCAGGTCCTTGCGGGCGATCGCCAGCACGGCGCCGAGGTCGCTCATGACCCCCGCCCCGATGCGCCGGTCAGGTGGACGCGGCCGCCCGTGAGCTCGAGTACGGCGTCCGGGGCCAGGTCGTGCCTGTCCTGCTCGTGGGAGGCGAGGAGGACGGTGCGCCCGCGGGCGCGGGCGTCCATCAGGCAGGTGTCGACGAGGCGCTTGCCCTCCTCGTCGAGCGCCGCGTAGGGCTCGTCGAGCAGCCAGAGGTCGGCGTCGAGCAGCAGCTGGCGAGCGAGGCCCAGGCGCTTCTTCATGCCGCTGGAGTAGAAGCGGGCCTGCTTGTCGGCGGCGGCCGCGAGCCCGACCCTCTCGAGCACCGCGTCGACCTTCTGGTCCTCGCGCTCGCGCCCGCCGAGCGACGCGGCCAGGCGCAGGTTCTCCCGGCCCGTCAGCACCGGGTAGCTTCCGCCCGCCGAGCTGAGCAGCCCGATGCGGGCCCTGACCTCCTGAGCTTGGCGCACGAGGTCGTGGCCGAGGACGCTGCCGCCGCCGGCGTGGGGGCTGAGGCGCGTGGCCAGGAGCCGCAGGAGCGTCGTCTTGCCGGAGCCGTTGCTGCCGCGCAGGACGACGAGGCGGCCTGGGGCGACGTCCAGGTCGATGCCTGCGAGGACGGTGTCGCGCCCCATGCGCCGCACCACGCCCCGCAGCGAGATCGCCGGCGCGGGTGCGCCGTCCGCCACCCGAGGGGCGGAGCCCTCGGCCCGCACCGCCGTCATAGGCGCGAGATCAGCCAATCGGGCGTGATCTTGATGAGGTAGGCGTTGATCGTCGTGTAGGTGCCGGTGACCATGAGCACGCCGGCCACCAGCAGGATCACCCCGGCGACCCGCTCGACGGTGGGCAGGTAACGCCGGAAGCCCTTCGAGAACGCCATGAACGGCCCGATCAAGGCCGCGGCTAGCAGGAAGGGCAGCGCGAGGCCTAGCGAGTAGGCGGCCAGCAGACCCACGCCCTCACCGAGCGTGCCGCTGGCGCCAGCCAGCGTGAGGATGCCGCCGAGGATGGGCCCGATGCAGGGCGTCCAGCCAGCCGCGAACGCCATGCCCAGCAGGAGGGCGCCGAACGGCGTGTTGCTCTCGCCGCGGAACTGCGGCCGCGAGTCGCGGTAGAGGAACGGGACCCTGATGACCCCGAGCATCACGAGCCCGAACAGGATCACGAGCACGCCGCCCGCCACGGTGAGCAGGTCCCTCTGCGAGCGCAGCAGCGAGCCGAGCAGGCTGGCCGAGGCGCCCATGGCGATGAAGACGAGGCTGAAGCCGAACACGAAGAACAGGCCGTTGCGCAGCACGACCCCGCGCTCGGCCTGAGCGCTCCCTCCGACGTAGGCCAGGTAGCTCGGCACCAGCGGCAGCACGCAGGGGGAGAGGAACGACAGGACGCCGGCGACCAGAGCCAGCGGCACGGTCGGGGTCACGCGGCCCTCTCGGGGAACGGGTTGTCGGCCGGGCGACGCGCCATCATCAGACGATGATACCGGCGCCCACTGGCCCTCACCCAGGGGCGTAGGTCCTGAGCCCGGGCCCCTCGACCCTTTCAGGAGGCCTTCATGCGAGGGCGACCCCCGCCGCGACCGGCGTACTATGTCGGCCTACCGACATCCTGGCCGCCCCAGTGGGGCGCGCTGGCCCATGGGAGGAAGCGCATGATCCCGTCTAAGCTCCGCAAGCTCCTGGCAGCCGCAGTCACCGCCGGCCTGCTCCTCGCTAGCCCGGCCTCCGCTCAGCAGGAGGTGGCTCCGCTGGACCCGCCCCAGAGCGTGCGCGTCGCCGTCGTCCCCATCCTCAAGTTCGCCACGCTCTACGTCGCTGCCGAGCGCGGCCTGTTCGAGAAGTACGGCCTCGACGTTCAGATAGACATCGTCGCGTCGGGCACCGAGGCGATCGCCTTCCTCGAGCAGGGCCAGATCGACGTCGGCGGCATCGCCATCGTCACCTCGCTCTGGAACGGCTGGAACCAGGGCATCGACGTCAAGGTGTTCGCGCCGGCGGGCCTCGAGCCGTTCGAGAACAGCCCGACCAAGTTCATGGTCCGCAAGGACCTGTTCGACTCGGGGGCGGTCGACACGATCGAGGAGCTGCGTGGGCGCACCGTGGCCATGGCCGGTGGCCCTGGCTCCGGCGGCGAGTACCTCGCGGCCAAGGCGCTCGAGCGCGGCGGGCTCACGATCCGGGACGTGCAGCCGATCAACCTCGCCAACGCCGACATGCCGGCAGGCTTCGCGAACGGCTCGATCGACGCCGCCCTCCTCGGCTCCCCATACGCCGAGCAGGTCGAGGCCGACGGCACCGGAGTCACCATCGCCACCGACCTGGTGCCGGGGCTGATGACCGTCGCCTTCGTGGGCTCGGGCGAGTTCCTCACCGACCGCCCCGAGGTCGCCCAGCGCTTCTCGCTGGCGCTGCTCGAGGCCGCGCGCATGATGCAGGGCGACGACTACCTGTCGGACGAGAACATCGCCGCCTACCTGACCTACGTCAACTCGACCGAGGAGGCCGTCCGCACCGGCACCCCGGTGCTGTACGACCCCGACCTCACGATCCCCGTCGACGGCCTCGCGGACGTCGAGCGCGTCCACCGCGAGAACGGCCGCACCGACTACGAGGAGCCGATCGACCTCTCCAACGTCATCGTCAGCGAGTTCGCCGACTGGGCCCTGGAGATGGCCGGCCCGTACCAGGAGTAGCGCCGGCTGGGTAAGGTGGCCGGGTGGCGGACGAGCCTGCCGCCCGGCCCTACCTATGAAGGAACCGAGTTGAACGCCAAGGTGGTCGCCCGCGCGGCACGGAAGGTCTACCCGTCGCTCGCGGGCGACGTGCCCGCCATCGAGGACTTCGACCTGGAGATCCGCGAGGGCGAGTTCGTTTGTTTGGTCGGTCCCTCGGGCTGCGGCAAGTCGACGTTCCTACGCGTGCTGGCCGGGCTCGACTCTCTGTCGGGCGGCGAGGCCTACATCGTCCCCGGCCCCGACCCGAGCCGGCCACTCAACAACGTCGTGTTCCAGGAGTACGCGGTGTTCCCGTGGAAGACGGTGCGCGAGAACGTGGCGTTCGGTCTGCAGATGCGCGGCGTCGGGCGCGCCGAGCGTCGGAAGGTCGCCGACATGTGGCTCGCCAAGGTCGGCCTCAAGCGCTTCGCCGACTACTACCCCGCCCAGGTGTCGGGGGGCATGAAGCAGCGAGTCTCGATCGCTCGAGCGCTGGCCAACGACCCGCAGGTGCTGCTGATGGACGAGCCGCTCGGCGCGCTCGACGCCCAGACCCGCGCCGTGCTCCAGGAGGAGCTTCTGCGTCTCTGGGAGGAGACGCAGAAGACCGTCCTCTACGTCACCCACTCGATCGAGGAGGCCGTGCTCCTGGGCGACCGCGTCGTGCTCATGACCGCGCATCCCGGCACGAAGAAGGCCGAGTTCGTGGTCGACCTGCCTCGCCCGCGCGACCTCTCCACGACCCACAGCCCGCGCTTCGCCGAGCTGACCGGCGCCATCTGGGAGGAGCTCAAGGACGAGGTGCGCCGCGCCATGGAGGCGCAGGCGTGAGCACGTCCTGTCGTCGTCCCGCGGCCGGGAGCGCCGCGTGAGCGCCACCGGCGCGCGCGCCCCGGTCAGGCCCGCCCGCGCGGCGCCGCCGGCCGGCGACCTGGCGTGGCCGCTGGGCGCCATGGTCGGGCTGGCGGTCCTCGGCACCGCGCTCGGCCTGTGGCGCGACTGGTGGTGGGCGCTCTTCGCCGCGGAGTTCACCCTGCTGGTGTTCGCCGCCGAGGCGCTCGAGCGCCGCCTCCCTTACCGCCTCCAGCGCGGCTACCAGGCGGCTCTCGCCTGGCTCTTCCCGCTGCTGCTGCTCGCGGCCTGGGAGTGGCTGGCGCGCAGCGGGATCCTCAACGCCCGCTGGTTCCCGCCTCCGACCGTCATCGCCGGCGCGCTGTGGGACATCACGGTCAACGTCGACCGGTTCAGCGGCCTCTCGCTGCTGGGGCGCCCGTGGCTCCTGCCCGCCAGGGTGGCGGAGTCCGGCTGGGCCGGGGTGAGCGCCACGTTCGCGGAGAGCCACCTGTGGGCGACGCTCTCGCGCGTCCTCATCGGCTTCGCTCTGGGGGCCGTACCCGGCGTGCTCATCGGGATCGTCATGGGCCTCAACAAGACCGTTAGGGCGATGCTCGACGCGACGATGTCGGCGATCTACGTGCTGCCGAAGATCGCTGTGTTCCCGCTACTCATGCTCGTCTTCGCCGACCCGTTCGGCGAGGGACCGAAGGTGACGGTCGTGGCGATCTCGGCGTTCTTCCTGGTCGCGCTCTCGACGATGGCCGGCGTTCAGGGCATCGACCCCGTGCTGGTGCAGGCCGGCCGCAACTTCGGTGCCGGCCGCTGGCAGATGTTCCGCCACGTGATCCTGCCGGGCGCCCTGCCGATCGTGTTCAACGGTCTGCGGCTCGCGCTGGGCACCGCGCTCATCGTGATCGTGGCGGTCGAGTTCGTGCGGTCGCAGACCGGCGTCGGCTTCCTCGTCTACTACCACTGGCAGGTGCTCTCCACTCCCAAGATGTACGCCGCGCTGCTCGTGATCATGGCGCTCGGCGTGGGCATGACCCTGCTGCTCCAGGCTGTCGAGCGGCGCGTCATGCCGTGGCGGCGCTGACCGGCCCGGCTGCTCCTCAGCCAGCCCCGGCCTCCTCGGCGCCGGGCCTCGCCGGCCGGGCGAACGTGGCGCCGGCGATGGGGCCGACGACGAAACGGCTGTAGAAGGTGAGGAGGCGCCAGCCCAGGATCGCCGCGGCGATCG
>JBIQIQ010000109.1:0-8281 GCA_044507975.1 Deinococcaceae bacterium | reverse complement strand
AACCTCGACCCGCACATCACCAACGCGGCCTCGGCCCGCAACGTGCTGCACAACGTGTTCGCCACGATCGTGGAGATGAACCTCGACTTCGTGCCCGCGCCGGGGCTGGCCGAGTCGTGGGAGATCTCGGACGACGGCCTCACCTACACGTTCTACCTGGTGAGGAACGCGCGCTTCCACGACGGCACCCCGGTCAACGCCGAGGCGATCGTCTACAACTTCGACCGCATCAAGAACCCCGACACCGGCTCGCCGCGCGCGTCGGAGCTGAGCTTCGTCGAGTCGTACGAGGCCGCCGACGAGTACACGTTCGTCGCGCGCCTCAGCCAGCCGTACGCGGCCTTCCTGCCCGCCCTCGCGTCGTGGAGCGGGATGATCGTGTCGCCCACCGCCGTCGAGACGTACGGCGAGGACTTCACGCAGCACCTGGTCGGCGCCGGCCCGTTCAAGTTCGTCGACCACATCCGCGACGACCGCGTGCTCCTCGTGCGCAACGACGACTACTTCCGCGAGGGGCTGCCGTACCTCGACGAGATCGTCGTGCGTCCCTTCGTGGACGGCGAGGCGCGCGTGATCAACCTCAAATCCGGCGCGCTCGACATGATCTACACGATCCCCGGCAAGGACCTGGAAGACCTCCAGAGCTACCCCGGCGTGGTCGTCGCGTCCGTCCCCGGGCTCGGCTACTCGAGCATGTACATCAACACCCAGTCGGAGGCGCTCGGCGACCCCTACCGCCGTCAGGCGCTGAACTACTGCGTCGACCGCGACATCATCATCGACACCGTCTTCGCCAACGGCGGCGCCGTGGCGGCCTACAGCCCCTTCTCCCCCGCCACCTTCGTCACCGACATGGACGACGAGCGCATCCCGCAGCGCGACGCCGACAAGGTGCGCGAGCTGCTCGAGCTCGCCGGCTCGCCAGACGGCTTCTCCTTCGACGTGATCTACGCCGCCGACGAGGAGAACACGCGCATCATCACGCTCGTGCAGGCGATGTGCGCCGAGTTCGGCATCCAGCTCAACGCCCAGCCGACCGAGTTCGGCCAGATCCTGGCGCGCGCCGGCGAGGACAACTACACCGCCGCCTGGATCTCGCTCACGCCCCGCAACGACCCCGACCTGAGCGCCTACCCCTGGTTCCACTCGGCCAGCACGAACTTCGGCAACATCGACAACCCCACCATCGACGACCTCCTCACGCGCGCCCGCGCGGTGAGCGACATCGACGAGCGCCGCGAGCTCTACCGCGCGGCCGCCGACGAGATGCTCCTCGAGATGCCCTACCTCTTCCTGTTCCACCGGGCGGAGATCAAGGCTTACCGCGACCGCCTGCAGGACTACCCCCACATCGCCGACGGGATGATGCGGTTCGAGTCCGTCTGGGTGAACGACTGATAGCTGGTTGACGCACGACGAGGGGCGGGCGGCCCACCTATCCGCCGCCCGCCCCTCGTCGTCCGCCCGCACACGATGCTCAACTTCATCGCCAACCGCGTCCTGACCGCCATACCGGTCATCGTCGTGATCACCTTGCTGGTGTTCACGGTGATGCACCTGCTGCCTGGCGACCCGACCCTCGCGATCCTGGGCGACGAGGCGACCCCTCAGTCGCGCGCCGTGCTGCGCGAGCGCATGGGCCTCGACCGCCCCGTGCACGTGCAGTACCTCAGCTGGCTCGGAGGGCTCGCGACCGGCGACCTGGGGCGCTCGCTGGTGGACAACACCCCGGTGAGGCGCGCCGTGTCCTTCGCGTTCCCCGTCACGCTCCAGATCGCGCTCGTATCTCTCCTCATCTCCATATCTCTCGGCGTGCCGCTCGGCATACTCTCTGCGGTCCGGCGCGGCGGCCTGGTCGACGCCCTGAGCTCCGTCTTCGCGCTGTCTGCCATCTCCATACCGGCGTTCTGGGCCGGGATCTTGCTGATGTACTTCGTGGCCCTGCAGCTCGGCTGGTTCCCGTCCTCGGGCTTCGTGCGCTTCAACGAGGACCCCTGGCGCAGCCTGCACCACTCGATACTGCCAGCCACGGCGCTCGCTCTGCGGCCCATCGGCATCTTCATGCGCATGACGCGCGGCAGCATGCTCGAGGTCATCAACAGCGACTTCGTGCGCACCGCACGCGCCAAGGGCGCCCCGGAGGTGACGGTCAACCTGCGGCATGCCCTCAGGAACGCCCTCATCCCCCTCTTCACGCTCATCGGCCTCGAGTTCTCCGGGTTGATGGGCGGCGTGGTCGTCATCGACACCCTCTTCGCCGTCCCCGGCTTCGGACGCCTCATCTACAGCGCGTTCCTGCGCTCCGACTTCGTGATGATGCAGAGCCTCATGGTCCTGTTCTCGGTGGTCGTGATCGTCGTCAACCTGCTTACCGACATCTCCTACAGCCTCGTCGACCCCAGGATCCGGTACACGTGACCACCAGCCGGGCAACGAGGCAGTTCGCCAGGCGCCCGCTCGCCATGGCGGGCCTGATCATCGTCGCAGCCGTACTGTCGGTGGCGGTCTTCGCGCCACAGCTGGCGCCCTACGACCCGACCAAGCCCGACTTCACCGCCATCCTCCAGGCGCCGGACGGCAAGTACCTGCTCGGCACCGACGAGGTCGGCCGCGACCTCCTCTCCCGGCTCATCTACGGCGCGCGCGCTTCCATCCGGGCCGGCCTCATCGCCGTGCTCATCGCGGTCGGCATCGGCGTCCCCATCGGCCTCCTCTCCGGCTACACGGGAGGCTGGCTCGACCGGATCGTCTTCATGCGCCTGACCGACGCGATGATCGCCTTCCCCACCATCGTGCTCGCCCTCGCTCTCGCGGCGGTGCTCGGCGGCAACCTCACCACCGCGATGCTGGCCATCGGCATCGGCAGCGCGCCCGCGTTCATCCGCTTGGCCCGCGCGCAGGCGCTGGGCCTGCGGGAGCGCGAGTTCGTGGAGGCCGCCAAGGCGCTGGGCAACGCGCCCGCCAAGGTGATGCTCAAGCACGTCTTCCCGAACATGATCGGTCCGCTCCTGGTGCAGACGTCGCTGGCGATCGCCGCGGCCATCCTGGCCGAGACCGCGCTTTCGTTCCTCGGGCTCGGGGTCCAGCCGCCCACGCCGTCCTGGGGCTCGACGCTCCGCATCGGCACCGGCTACATGCAGTCGGCGCCCTGGCTCTCGCTCTACCCCGGACTGTCGATCTTCGTGACGGTGCTGGGGATCAACCTGCTCGGGGACGGTCTGCGCGACGTGCTGGACCCGCGGAGCCGAGGGTAGCGCCCAGGGGCTCGCCCGCCGCGCCTTGGCCGGGCGCGGGCTGCGCGGGCCCCGGCACCGGTCCAGCCGCCTCGGCCACGCGCAGCTGCGACCTCCGGAGCTCGGCGGCGTAGGGCCGGTGCAGCACGCGAGCCAGGCGCCCGCCGCCCGCCGGCTCCAGGTCCCACAGCCCGCTCCTGTGCCAGTGGTACGGGTCGTCCCAGTCGGGCCGGTCGAGAACGGGGTAGAGGCACACTCCGAGGACCGGCACGCCGCGGCCCAGAGCCGTGAGGACCTCGTCGGTGACGTGTCGCAGCCAGGACGCCCTGCCACGGCCGAAGTGGCTGGTCTCGGCGATGTAGAGAGGCCGCCCGTAGCGCAGCCAGACCTCCTCCAGCAGCAGGTGCAGCGGGACCCAGCGCTCGTCGAGCGGCACCTGGTCCCAGCCGAGCTTCTCCCCGTCCGGGTGCTGCCACTGGTTGTCGTGATAGAAGTTCACGCCCAGCACGTCCAGCAGCCGGGGGTTCCCGCCCAGCTCGGGCGCGGCGCGGCCGGCGAGCATGTCCCACGCCTCGAACTGGCTGTCGCGTTCTCGGCGGGCCGCGGCCACCAGGTCCGGTTCACCGTACGGCGGCACGACGTGTATCAAGGGCTCGGCGGTGAGGATCCGCGCGCCCGGAGCGGCGTCCGCGATCGCCTCCGACCCGGCCACGAACGCCCTCACCAGCTGCCTCTTCAGCTCCGTCCCGCGGCCGACGCCGAACGGGTGGATGTAGCCCACCTGTCCAGCCGCCCAGGCCAGGAACGAGACCTCGTTGACCGGCGTGAACAGGGGCGGGCCGTCCGTCAGGTCGGCGACGCACCGCGCCACGGCGGAGCAGAAGCGCGCGAAGCGCTCCACGAACTCGCTCGAGAACACGTCGAGGTCGTCGGGCCAGCCGTAGTGGCACAGGTCCCAGATCACCTGCACGCCGGCGCGCTCAGCAGCCGCGACGCGCGGCACCAGCGGCGCCAGGTCGATCCGGCCGCCACGCTCGAGCAGGTGCCAGCGCACGGCGTCGCGGGCGGCGTGCATGCCCTGGCTCCTGAGGAGCGCGGCGTCGTGCTCGGCCTGCAGGTCGTGCTGGGTGGCGGCCACCAGGTCGAGGCGCCGACCGCGGAGGTTCACGTGGCTCGATGACTCGAAGCCGCCGATCCAGAACGACCTGAACGGGCTCTGCGGCACGCTCTACGTGGTAGCGGCCGCCGCGGCACCGACCTGCTCGCGCCGGGGGACCCGCTTCCTACCGGTCAGCTTGTCGTAGAGCGTCAGGGCCTGCGCCACCACCTGGTCCATGTTGTAGTACCGGTAGGTGGCGAGCCTCCCCACGAAGTGGACCCCCTCCGCCTTCTCGGCGAGCGCCTGGTAGCGCTTGTAGAGGGCGGCGTTCTCCGGCCGCGGGATCGGGTAGTAGGGTTCGCCCTCGGCGCGCGGGTACTCGTAGACCAGGGTCGTGCGGGGATGGACCTGTCCGGTGAGGTGCTTGAACTCCGTGACCCGCGTGTAGTCGTGCTCGTTGGGGTAGTTGATCGTTCCGACCGGCTGCGCCCGCTCCACGTCGCGCGTCTCCGTGCGGAACTCCAGCGAGCGGTAGGGCAGCGGGCCGTAGCAGTAGTCGAAGTAGGCGTCGATGGGACCCGTGTAGATCGTCTCCCGGTGCCCGACGAGCCCCGCCACCTCGCGGAAGTCCGTCTGGAGCATCACCTTGATGTTGGGATGGGAGAGCATGCGCTCGAACATCGCCGTGTAGCCGTTCCTCGGCATGGCCTGGTAGGTGTCCGTGAAGTAGCGGTCGTCGCGGTTCGTGCGCGTAGGCACGCGGGCGGTGACGCCGGCGTCGAGCTCGCTCGGGTCGAGCCCCCACTGCTTGCGCGTGTAGCCGCGGAAGAACTTCTCGTAGAGCTCGCGTCCGACCTTCGACACGACGACGTCCTCCGAGGTGAGCGTGCGCGCCACGGGCTCGGCCCGCGAGGCGAAGAACTCCTCGAGCTCGAACGAGCTCAGGTTGAGCCCGTAGAGGCGGTTGACGGTGTCGAGGTTGATGGGGATGGGCACGAGCTGGCCGTCGACGCTCGCCAGCACGCGGTGCTCGTAGGGACGCCACTCGGTGAAGCGCGAGAGGTAGGCGAAGACCTCCCGCGAGTTGGTGTGGAAGATGTGCGGTCCGTAGCGGTGGACGAGGACGCCGGCCGCGTCGTGGTGGTCGTAGGCGTTGCCGCCGACGTGGTTCCGGCGCTCGACGACCAGGACCTTCTTGCCGGCGTCGGAGGCGAGCCTCTCCGCCAGCACGCTGCCCGCGAACCCCGCTCCTACGATGAGGTAGTCGAACATCAGTCGCTCGAGGCCGAGGCGCGGGGCACTGGCGCGAGCACGTCGCCGATGTGGCCCAGCATGCGTCCCCAGGTCTCGTCCCAGCAGGTCCGGGCCAGCATCGCGTCGACGTCGGCGACCCAGGCGGAGCGGTCCTCCTGGTCGAGGGCCGCGCGCAACGCGGACACGAACCCCTCGACCCCATCGGCGATCCTCACCAGGCCCCGGTCGCCGTACGGGCGCACGACGTCGCGGATGGACGTGGAGATCACCGGCTTCGCCGCGGCCAGGTACTCGAGCGTCTTGGTGGGGCTGATGAAGCACGTCGCCTCGTTGAGGGCGAACGGCAGCAGCGCAGCGTCCCAGTTCGCCAGGTAGCTCGGGAGCTCGGAGTAGCGCTTGCGGCCGAGGTAGTGGACGTTCTCGCGCCGCGGCAGGTCGGCGGGGTCGATCTTGACGACCGGCCCGAGCATCACGAGCTGCCACCCGGGCTCGGCGTCGGCGATGCCGGCCACGAGGTCGATGTCGAGGCGCTCGTCGATCACGCCGTAGAACCCGAGCCGCGGCCGCGGCAGGCCAGCTTGGTCGGCCGGGTCGGGAAGATGGCCGCGCGCGGCGCCGAAGTGCGCCGGGTCGATGCTCGACGGGAAGAGGTGCGCGTTGTGGTGGCGGGTGCGCTTAGATTCGTAGAGGCTCTCGCCGCCCGTGAACACCACGTCGGCGCGCGCGAAGAGCTCGGCCTCGAGCCGCGGGAGCTGCGTCGGAGCGAAACGGAAGTTCGAGAGCTCGTCCATGCAGTCGTAGACGACGGCCATCGGCTCGAGGTGGCGGCTCAGGGGCAGCGCCATCGGCGTGTAGTACCAGGCGACGAGGTCGCCGATCGCCTCGTCCTCCATCAGCCCGTCGAGGAGCCGCCTCTGCGCCCGCGTGACCGCGGACTCGTCAAGGCCGGAGGGTAGGTGCGGGACGACGACCACCGGTCCTTCCGGTGTCGGCCGCAGCTCGAGCCGCGGCTCGCCGGCTCCATGCACCGGCTCCTCGACGTAGTACACGCGGTGCGCTCTCGCGCACCGCGACATGAGGTGCTGCGGCCGCTGGAACACGGAGTCCCAGCGCAGGTGGGAGAAGCAGAGCAGGTCGAAGGGACGCTGTGAAGCGTTGGCCTGTGCCGCGAGGCCCTGCCCCCTGGCGAGTGACGACGGTACCGAACCGGCTGCTGGTCGCATCTGGTCTCCAATGCCTTCGACGGCGGGTGGGCATCGGTCGGAGAAGCCGCTGTCGACTGGGGTTGAGAGAACCGTAGTGCGGGGACTGATTCGAAGTATGACGGGAACGTGGGAATCCGTAGGGGCAGCGCACCGCCCTACGGCCGCGCTTCGGGCGCGCGCGGCGCAGACCTACTTCGCCGGTCCCACCGCCGCTCCTCCGTCCGGCTGGGCCGGTTGGTCGTCGAACGCGGCGACCTCGCCACGTGGCGTCCGCAACTCGCGCAGCGTCTGCTCGGAGAGGCCGGCGAAGCGGGGCAGGTCGACCATCTCCATGCGCACCATGCGTTCCGTCATCTTCGAGAGGAACAGGCGGTTCAGCTCGGGCCGGGCGGACATCCTGCGCAGCACGGCCGCCGGCACCTGGATCAGCTTGGTGTCCTGCTCGGCGACGACGTTGGCCGTGCGAGGCACGCCCGTGAGCGCGGCGATCTCCCCGAAGAAGTCGCCGGCGTTCAGTACCTCGAACGGACGGTAGCCGCCCTCCCCGTCCCGGCCGGCGACGGCGCGGCCCTCGACGATGAAGTAGCCGGCATCGCTCTCCTCCCCTGCCCGGACGACGGCGCTGCCCGCGGGCGCCTCGGCCACCAGGGTCGAGGAGGCGAGCTCCCGGATCTCGGTCGGCGTCAGGCCGCCGATCACGGGCAGGTGCACCGCCAGGTCGGCGAAGTCTGCCGGCGTGGCGCCGCGCGTCCGAAGCAGGCCGGGAGCGGCCGCCACCCCCCTGAGGAGCGCGACCGCGCGGCGCCACTCGGCGGCGGGCTGCCCGAGGCCGGGCATGACCGCGGTGGCGACCCCGAGTGCCAGCGTGGCCAGGGCGGTGACGAGGTAGACGTTGCGGATGTCGAACAGGTCGGCGAGACCGACCATCACCATGCCGACGAGGAAGAAGGCGTTGGAGGCCACCGAGAACGTGCTGCTGACGCGACCGCGGACCTCACGGGTCGTCTGCCGCTGGATGATCAGGCGACCGGCGATCGAGGACGGGGCGTTGAGGAACCCGGAGAGCATGATCAGCACGATCGCCAGCGGGATGCTGCGCGCCATCGCGTAGAGCACTCCGACCGCTCCCATGCCGATCAGCGCGATCGTGAGCCACTGTCCCTCGCGCAAGCGGTCGGCCCTCGAGGCCATGAACAGGCTGCCGAACACGAAGGCGAGGGAGGTCAGGCCCTCCTGCAGGCCGAACACGAACTCGGATGCCCCCAGCGCCTCGACCGCGAACGGCAGCAGCAGCGCGTTGTGGAGGCCGAACGCCACCGCGACCCCCGCCGAGATGATCAGGAACGAGCGCAGGATATCGCTCTGCCACAGGAACCTCATGCCGGCGCTCAGGTTCACCAGGACCGACTCGGCGTTCGTCGACTCGTCGACCGCGAGCTTGGGGATGGCGATGCGCGAGATGATCAGCGCCGAGGTGAAGAACGTGGCGG
>JBIQIQ010000108.1:4304-8297 GCA_044507975.1 Deinococcaceae bacterium | reverse complement strand
TTCCGTTCGTCGACGGCCGCCCGCTGCCGGGGCACCGGAGCCTGGCCCTCGGGCCGGGCGACGAGCTGGCGCTCGCGCCGACGGGCGCGGGCGCTCGCTCCTACCTCGCTCTGGCGGGCGGCATCGACTCGCTCCGCTTCCTGGGCAGCGCCGGCACCGACGCGAGAGGGCTCATCGGGCGGCCTCTGCGCGCAGGCGACGTCCTGGGCCGGGGGGAAGACAGCCGCCCCCGGGCGGGCCGCGCCTTCGAGCCTTACCGAGGGCGCGGGGGTGGGGTCGTGACGCTGCGGCTACTGCCGGGCCCGCAGCGCGAGCCCGACGCCTGGGCGGCGCTCATGACGGGCGCCTTCGAGGTGGAGGCCGCCGACCGCGTCGGCGTCAGGCTGGCCGGCCACGACGTGCCGGGCGGAGAGGTGACCTCCGAGGGTGTGCCGCTGGGGGCCGTGCAGGTGCCGCCGGGCGGACGGCCGATCGTGCTGCTCGCCGACCGCGGGACGCTCGGCGGCTACGCGAAGCCCGCCGTCGTGCATCCCGCCGACCTGTGGAAGCTGGGCCAAGCTCGGCCCGGCGATCCCGTGCGCTTCCGCGCTGGCTAGCGGGGCGTCCCGAACACCTGCGTCCAGTACGTCCCCGCCAGACCGACCCCCAGCTCGGCGTAGTCGGCGTTCATGATGTTGACGCAGTGGCCCGGGCTCCCGAGCCAACCCGCGACCACGCTCGCGGCGTCCGGGTAGCCGTACGCGACGTTCTCGGCCAACCGCGACCACGCGTACCCCTGGCGCTCGGCCCGGTCGACGATGTCGCTGCCGTCGGAGCCCGTGTGGCTGAGGGTGCCAGACCTCCGCATGTCCTCGCTGTGCGCGCGGGCGGCGGCCGTGAGCTGGGGCTGGAGCCGCAAGGGGCCGGCGGCGGGGAACCAGACGTCGCCGCAGGCGCGAGCCTCGGCGCGGGCGGTGTTGACCAGCTCGAGCACGGCTTCCGCCAGAGGGTCTCGCTCGTGAGGGGCGGCCCGCCCGGCCGGGGCGCAGGCGAGCAGCAGCAGGAGCACGGCGCCGAGCGCGAGGTACGCTTTCGGCGGCACCCGGCGGGCCTCCGGGCGCGAGAGGCGAGGACGAGAGGGAAGCATGGCGGAGGCTACGCGCTCGAGCGGCTCGCTGCCGCGAGCGACTTCACCAGAGGGCGGCATGAGCCTCACCGGCCTGTACGTCTACCCGGTGAAGTCCGCCCGCGGCATCACCCTCGCCGAGGCCGACGTCGTGGAGACCGGGCTGCGGCACGACCGCCGCTGGATGGTCGTCGACGAGGCCGGCTCCTTCGTCACCCAGCGCGTCGAGCCGCGGCTCGCGCTGCTCGTCACCGAGCTCACGTCCCACGAGCTGGTGCTGAGGGTCGAGGGTCTCGGCGAGGCGCGCGTGCCGCTGGCGGCGGAAGCCGGTGGAGCGGAGGCCTCCGTCACCGTGTGGGACGACGAGCTCGGCGCGGTCGTCGAGCGCCGGGAGGCGAGCGAGCTGATCAGCGACCTGCTGGGGGCGCCACGCCGCCTGGTCCGGTTCCCGGACGCCGGCGAGCGCGCCGTGCCGGCCGGCGGCCGCACGCGCTCGACCCCCGGCGCGCTCGCCGAGCGCGTGCTGTTCGCCGACGCCTACCCGTTCCTGCTGCTGTCGCAAGGGTCGCTCGACCTGCTCAACGACAAGCTCCTGGCCGGCGGCGCGGAGGCCGTGAGCGTCGCGCGGTTCCGCCCCAACCTCGTCGTGTCGGGTTGCGAGCCGCACGCCGAGGACGCTTGGGAGACCATGACGATCGGCGCCCTCGCCTTCACGGTCGCCAAGCCCTGCGTGAGGTGCTCCGTGCCGTCGGTCGACCCGGAGACGGCGGCCCTGGGCCGCGAGCCGCTGCGGACGCTGGCGACCTACCGCCGCGAGCGCGGCCGCGTCACGTTCGGCCAGAACCTGCTCCACCACGCCGTCGGTAGGTTGAGGCTGGGCGACGCGGTGAGCGCGGCCTTGGCCGGCGGCGCCGGAGAGCGCCGGGCAGCGGGGGCCCTCCCGCTCCCGGTACCCGCCGAGGGGCCGTCCTCGTCCTGACCGTAGCCGTGCCCATGGCGTTCAGCCGCTGAAGGCGGCCTCCAACGCCCACTCCGCGGTCGCCGCCAACCCTTCGGCTAGGCCCGTCGCGGGAGCGGCGCCGAAACGGCGCGTCAGGTGCGAGACGTCGGCGCGGGAGTGGCGCACGTCTCCAGTGCGCGCCGGGCCGAACTCGACCCTCGGCCGCTCGCCCCGCACGGCCGCGCCGATCGCCTCGGCCAGCTCCCGGACGCTGACGCTGATCCCGCGCCCGATGTTCGTCACGGGCAGCTCGTCGTCCGGGTCATCCTCCGAGGTGACGGCGCGGGCGAGGACGTCGACGACGTCCTTCACGTAGACGAAGTCGCGCGTCTGCTCGCCGTCGCCGTGCACGACCAGTGGCGCGCCCGCCGCGGCGCGGTCGACGAAGACGCTGATCACGCCCGAGTAGGGGCTCCGCGGGTCCTGGCGCGGCCCGTAGACGTTGAAGAAGCGGAACGCGTGCCCCGCTAGCAGCCCCGAGCGGTGGTAGTGCGCCAGGTAATGCTCGCCGGCCAGCTTGTCGGCGGCGTAGGGGGACAGCGGCTGCGGCAGGGAGTCCTCCCGCAGCGGCAGCTCCTGGGTCATCCCGTAAACGGCGGCCGAGCTGGCGTACGCCACGCGCCTCACGCCGCTGCGGGAGGCGGCGTCGAGCACGGTCACGGTCCCGACGAGGTTCGTCCTCAGCGTCTCGAGCGGGCGCTCCACCGACGCCGTCACCGACGCGACGGCCGCCAGGTGGCAGAGGGCCTCGCAGCCGTCGACGGCGCGCTCGACCGCGCCGCGGTCGGCCACGTCGCCGACGATCACCTCCACGCCCAGGTCGTGGAGCAGGGCCTCGTTGCGGCCCGTGGAGAGGTCGTCGAGCACCCTCACCTGATGGCCTCGTCCGACCAGGAGCTCCGCCAGGTGCGAGCCGATGAAGCCGGCTCCACCGGTGACGAGCACCCTCACAGCGCTCTGCCGACCGCCTGGCGGGGCGCGGACCGGGAGGCGGCCTTCTCGCCCGTCGCCACCAGGCCGACGACGTTGGCGCGGGCTCGGCGCAGCCAGGCCATCGCCTGCTGGAGCTCGACGCGGTCGGTGCTCCGCGGCTCGGCTACGACCACGACGGCGTCGGCGCGAGCGGCGCGCTCGATCGCCTCCCCGGAGCTCAGGAGCGCAGCCCCGACCTGCACGGAGGTCACGGACCCCGCCTGGGCGTAGAGCCGGTCGAGCTCGGCGGCGACGTGGTCGGCGGCAGCGGCCCGGTCGAGCCCCGCGACCAGCACCGCGGCGCCCGGCGCCAGCGTGCGGTCGAGGTGGGCCTTGAGGAACTGCATCTCGGTGGTGCCGCGCCGCCTTTGCCCGGGTCGGCCGGAGGGACGGGTGAGGTCCACCAGCAACGGCGTCCCCGCGGCCTCCGCCAGGCTCTCGGCGCCGCGGATCCGGCGCGTCGTCGCCGCCCTCACGAGCCCGACCGCCAGGACGGCGGCCGCCACCAGCGCGAACGCGATGACGGCGTCGACCAGGGGGCTCGGGGCCACCTGGGAGCCCCGAGCGGCTGGCTCGATGACCTCCAGGTTGCCGCGGGCGCTGACGGCGTCGGCGCGGGCCATGGCGATGTCGCGCCGCAGCTCGTTGCTGAGCACCGAGATCGACGCCATCTGCGGGAGGTTCGCGCGGCTCCCCAGCGCCTGCAGCTGGGCCAGTTGCTCCTGGAGGGCGGCCAGTTGGCTCTCCAGCGACCGCAGGACCTTCGTCATCTCCTGGCGGACGCGCTCGTCGTCCCACGCCACCAGCGCGTCCGCGATGGCGTTGGCTCGCCGGGTCGCCTCGCCGGAGGACCCACCCGTGGCGCTCACGAACATCAGGAACGAGGTGCGCCGCTCCTGGAAGGACATCGAGAGGG
>JBIQIQ010000108.1:0-4204 GCA_044507975.1 Deinococcaceae bacterium | reverse complement strand
GTAGGTGACGACCGCGGTAGGGACCCCGAGCAGCACGGTGAGGACCGCGAAGCGCAACAGGAACCTGCGCAGCGCCGGGAAGGTGACGACGAACGTCGGCGGCGATGAGCGGGCGCGCGTCGTCTCCAGCACGGACGCATGATAGGAGGCCCCGCATCGCCGGCGTGTGACGGGTCGGCCGCACCGGCGCGCCGTGGTATCGGCACCGACGCGCCGTCGCGGGCGCCCGTGGCCGGATGGTGAGCCTCGTCGGTCGGATGGCGGCCCCCGGCGGTACCCTGTCCTGGTGGAGCAGCCCCTGGTCACCATCGGGATCCCGACCTACAACCGGAGGAACGGGTACTTCCCCGGCGCCCTGGCGAGCGCGCTCGCGCAGGACTACGGCGAGCTCGAGGTCGTGGTCTGCGACAACGCCTCGACCGACGGCACCGACGAGTACGTGGCGCAGGTCCGCGACCCGCGGCTGCGCTACGTGCGCCACCCCGAGAACATCGGGGCGAACGCGAACTTCAACTCCTGCCTCGAGAACGCGCGGGGTGCCTACTTCCTGTTGCTCCACGACGACGACCTGATCGACCCGACGTTCGTCTCGCGCTGCGTCGCTGCGCTCGCCGGGCGCTCGGACGTCGGGATCGTGCGCACGGGCTCGCGGGTCATCGATGGCGATGGCGAGGTGCTGTCCTCCAACCGCACGGCCACCCAGGGCGCGGACGGCGCCGACGTGATGCTCGCCTGGTTCCGGCGCCGCACGCCCCTCTACCTGGCGTCCACGCTCTACAACACCGACCAGCTGCGGGCCATCGGCGGGTTCGCCAGCCCGCACGGGCTCTACCAGGACGTCAAGGCCACCGCGACCCTCATGGCGCGTCACGGCCACGTCGACGTCGACGACGTCCTCGTGAGCTTCCGCCGCCACGACGCCAACCGCGGCGGCGCGGTCACCGCCATCGCTTGGGCGGAGGACGCCGTCGACCTCCTGGCGACCATCGAGAGCGAGTTCCCGCAGCGTGCCGAGGAGCTGCGCCGGCTCGGCAGCCCCTACCTGGCCCGGAAGTGCTTCCGGGTCGCCTCGGCGATCCAGGACCCGCGCGAGCGCTGGCGCACCTACCGGCAGATCGAGAGGATGTTCGGCGGGAGCGCGTCCCCGCTGGCCTTCGAGCTGAGGCGCGCGTGGCGCCGAGCCAAGGGCCGGCTGCGCCGCGGGGCGGCAGGCACGCTCGGAGGGAGCGCCACAGCGCGCTGATGCGCAGCCTGAGGATCGCCTTCCTGATCCCGGTCTTCCCCGAGATCCACAACACGTTCATCCTCAACCAGATCACGGGCTTGCTCGACAGGGGCCACGACGTGGAGCTCTTCCCGCTGGCCGTGGGCGACTACGACCGGGCGCACGCCGAGGTGGCCGCCTACGGCCTGCAGGAGCGCGTCCGGCACGTGCCCATCCCCCGCGGCCGCGGCGCGCGCGCCGCTACCCTGCTCAGGCGCCTTGGCGACCCCCGCTGCCGCACCCGGGCGGTGTTGGGCGAGCTCAACCCGCTCGGCGGCCGCCGGGCGCTGTCGCTGGTGTCCGCCTACACCGCGTTGTCGTTCGCTCTCCACGGCGGCCACGACATCGTGCACGCGCAGTTCGGGCACCTCGGGCCGCTGGCCCAGCGGCTCGTCGACCGCGGCGCGACGCAGGCCAGGCTCGTCGTGTCGTTCAGGGGCGTCGACGCCACGTCCCACCTGCCTCGGCACCCGAGCCTCTACCGGCCGGTCTTCGAGCGCGCCTCCTTGTTCCTCCCGGTCAGCGAGGACCTGAGCGAGAGGGTCGTCGCCGCCGGCAGTCCCCGCGAACGCACCGTCGTGCACCGCTCCGGCATCGACCTGCGGCGCTTCGTCTTCGCCGAGCGCTCGCGCGTAGAGGGGGAGCCTACCGAGGTGCTTTTCGTCGGCCGCTTCGTCGAGAAGAAGGGCCTACCCGACGCGCTGAGGGCGTTCGCGCTCGCTCGCGCTGAGGCCGGGCCCGCCCGACTGACGCTCGTCGGCAGCGGCCCGTTGGAGGGCGACGCGAGGCGCCTCGCCGGCGAGCTCGGCGTCGCCGAGCACGTGCGGTTCCTCGGCCCGCTCGACGCCGACGGCGTCGCCGCGGCCATGGCCGCCGCGCACCTGCTGCTGGCTCCGAGCGTCACGGCCGCGAGCGGTGACAAGGAAGGCGTTCCCAACGTCATGAAGGAGGCGATGGCCACGGGGATGCCCGTGCTCAGCACGCTGCACGGCGGCATCCCGGAGCTGGTCGACGACGGCGTCTCCGGCTTCCTCGTGCCGGAGCGCGACGTGCCGGCGCTCGCGGCCCGCCTGGCGGACCTGATGCGAGCGCCCACCGCCTGGCCCCGCATGGGCAGGGAAGGACGAGCGAAGGTCGAGGCCGAGTTCGACTCCGAGAAGCTCAACGACGCGCTGGTCGAGCTCTACCTGGGCGCCCAGGGAGGCTGATCCGCTAGCTGGCGGTGGCGGTCGCCGCGACGGGCGTGCCGTCGATGGCGTCGATCGAGCCGAGGGTGCCGTTGAAGTGGCAGCCCTCGAGGTAGCCCTCGAGCAGGGAGCGGATCCGGACGTGGTCGCTGTGCTGCGCGGCCTCCTGCAGCTGCTCGACCACGGCGGAGAGGGCGCGGGAATCGAGCTGGTCGGCGCGGGCGACGAAGATCTTCTCGTGCCGCGTCTGCGACCCCTCCTCCTTCTCGGTCATCAGCTCCTCGACGAGGCGCTCGCCGGGCCGCATGCCCGTGAAGCGGATGGGGATGTCGACCTCGGGACGCAGGCCGGAGAGCCGGATCAGGTCGCGCGCCAGGTCGACGATGCGCACGGGCTCGCCCATGTCGAGGATGTAGATCTCGCCGTTCTTGCCGTGACCCGAGGCCTGGAGCACGAGCTGGGCAGCCTCCGGTATCGTCATGAAGTAGCGCACCATGTCGGGGTGCGTGACCGTGACGGGCCCGCCCGCGGCGATCTGGCTCTTGAAGATCGGGATGACGCTGCCGCGGCTGCCGAGCACGTTGCCGAAGCGCACCGACACGAACCTCTGGTCGGGGCCGGCCCGCTGCGCGGCGTCCTGCACCAGGTACTCGACGAGCCGCTTGGTCGCGCCCATGACGGAGGTCGGGTTGACCGCCTTGTCGGTCGAGATGTTGACGAAGTGCGAGACGCCGTACTTGAGCGCCATCTGGATCAGGTTGCGGCTCCCGATGACGTTGTTGAATATCGCCTCTTCGGGGTTCTCCTCCATGAGCGGCACGTGCTTGTGGGCGGCGGCGTGGAACACGACGTCGGGTCGGTAGCGGGAGAAGACGTAGTCGAGACGGGCGCCGTTCTGGATGGCGCCGATGACGCCGCGGTACTCGACATGCGGCCACGTGCGGTCGAGCTCGCGCTCGAGCGTGTAGATGCTGTTCTCGCCGTGCCCGAACAGGATCAGCTCGGCCGGCTCGAAGCGGCAGATCTGGCGCACCAGCTCTGAGCCGATGGAGCCGCCGGCTCCCGTGATCATGACGCGCTTGCCGCGCAGGTAGTCGAGGATGCTGCCGACGTCGAGGCGCACGGGCGGACGCCCGAGCAGGTCGTCGATGTCGACCTCGCGGATGCGCCGGAGATCGACCCGGCCAGAGACGACCTCGTACATCCCCGGGATGATCTTGTAGGTGAGGTTCGGCCGCGCGCGACGGACCTGCTCGATCACGTTGCGCACCTCCGGGCCGCCCTTGGAGGGGATGGCGATCAGCACCTCGTCGATCTGGCGCTCGGGGATCACCTTCTCCGCGTCCTTGATGCGGCCCAGGACCGGCACGCTCGCGACGCGCTGGCCGACCTTGGTGGGGTCGTCGTCGAGGAAGGCCACCGGCTTCATGCCCGTCTCGGGGTGGCGCAGCAGCTCGCGCACGACCAGGGCGCCCGCCTCGCCGGCGCCGACGACCAGGACGCGCTTGCGGAAGTCGGGGCCGATCACGGTCGCTTGGCGCTGCTCGTGGAGGTACCGGGCGCCCGAGCGCACGGCGGCCATGAGCAGCACGGTCAGGGTGCCGTCGAGCAGAGGAACGGAACGCGGGATGCCCGCGACCGGCCAGACCAGCAGCGCCAGCGTGCCAGGGATGGCGACCGCCAACCCCAGCCCGATGAGGCCGCCCAGGTCGCGGAACGTGATCGAGCTCCACGACTGCCTGTGCAGGTTCAG
>JBIQIQ010000107.1:0-8368 GCA_044507975.1 Deinococcaceae bacterium | reverse complement strand
CCTCGAGGGGGCCGGCGTGGCTCACGTGGAGGCCGGGCTGCGCAGCTTCGACATGCAGCAGCCATTCCCGGAGGAGGCGAACCGCCGGCTGACCGACGTCCTCACCGACCTGGACCTGCCGCCGACGGAGACGGCCAAGGCCAACCTGCTCGCCGAGGGCAAGCGGGAGGCAGGCATGGTCGTCACCGGCAACACGGCGGTGGACGCGGTCCTGGCGAACCGGAGGCGAGCCAGCCTGCCGCCCGGGGTGCCCGACGAGGGCCTGGTGGCCGTGACGATGCACCGGCGCGAGAACCTGCCAGTCATGCGTGACCTGGCGGAGGCGCTCGCCAACGTGGCGCGCGCCAACCCGCATCTCACCTTCGTCTACCCCGTGCACCTCAACCCGGCGGTGCAGGAGGCCGTGCTGCCGGCGCTGGGCGACCTGCCGAACTTCGAGCTGCTCGGCCCCGTCGACTACCTCTCGATGGTGGCCCTCCTCGACCGCTCCGCCCTGGTGATCACCGACTCGGGCGGCATCCAGGAGGAGGGCGCCGCGCTGGGCCGGCCCGTGGCCGTGCTGCGCAACGTCACCGAGCGCCCGGAGGGCCTCGGCGGCGCTCTGAGGCTGCTCGGCAACGACCCCGCCAGGGTGGAGTCCGAGCTGCTGGCGCTGCTGGGCGACGAGTCCGAGCTGGAGCGCATGCGAAGAGCTCCGAACCCCTACGGCGACGGGCGCGCCTCGGAGCGCATCGCGCAGGCGGTCGCCTGGCGCTTCGGCCTGGCGGACCGGCCGGACGACTGGCGGCAGGGGGCAGGCGCGTGACGCCGGACCCGGCGCTCCCTCTCCGCGCCCCATGGCACGCGACCGAGCACGTGCTGCGGTTCGGACGGCCGCTGGCCGGTGGCGAGCTGGAGCTCAGGTGGCGCGGCGCAGCCCTGGTCGGCGTGGTGAACGTCACGCCGGACAGCTTCTCGGACGCCGGCGCCACCTTCGACCCCCGCGACGCGGTCGCCGCCGGGCTGAGGATGGTCGCGGAGGGCGCTCTCGCGGTCGACGTCGGCGGCGAGTCGACCAGGCCCGGTGCCGGCGAGGTCGAGGTCGAGGAGGAGCTGAGGAGGGTGCTGCCGGTCGTGTCCGCGCTCGCCTCCGAGGGCGTGGTCGTCAGCGTGGACACGCGCAAGCCGCTCGTCGCCGAGCGCGCGCTGGCGGCTGGGGCGGCGATCGTCAACGACGTCTCCGGCCTCCGGGACCCGCGCATGGCTGAGGTCTGCGCCGGTAGCGGGGCGCCCGCCATCGTGATGCACATGCAGGGCGAGCCCGCCACCATGCAGCGGGCGCCGCGCTACGGCGACGTGGTCGCGGAGGTCAGGGACCACCTTGTCGCACAGGCGGAACGCGCCCTGGCGGCCGGCGTCCCCAGCGTCGTGCTCGACCCCGGCATCGGCTTCGGCAAGACGCTCGAGCACAACGTCGCGCTCCTCAGGGCGACGGACGTGCTCGCCGCGACGGGTCATCCCGTGATAGTGGGAGCCTCACGCAAGTCGTTCCTGGGTCGAATAGCGCGCTCCGAGGCCGAGCCTCGGAGCCGGCTCGGCGGCACGCTGGCTGCGCACATGCGGGCCGCGAGCCTCGGCGCGGCGCTGCTGCGCGTCCACGACGTGGAGGCTCATCGACAGGCGCTCGCGGTGGCAGCGGCGCTGGACGGTGAGCCGACGGGTCCGGAGGCCGGAGCCCATGGCTGAGGAGAGCCTGATCGACGTCGTGCTCGAGGGCATGGAGTTCTACGCCTTCCATGGGGTCCACGACTACGAGGGGGAGAGGGGCGCGCGCTTCGTCGTCGACCTGCGCATGTCCCTCGCGAGCCCGACCGCCGACACGCTGCCCGAGACGGTCGACTACGGGAGGGTCTACCGGCGGGTGGGCGAGGTCGTGACCGGCGAGCGCTTCAAGCTCATCGAGTCCGTCGCCGCGGCGGTCGCGGACGCCGTGCTCGCCGGCGAGGAGCAGTTGCGCTCGGTCAGGGTGCGCGTGCACAAGCCGCACGCGCCCTTGCCCGGCGTCGTGCGCGACGTCTACTGCGAGGTCGTGCGGGAACGTGGGTGAGGGCGAGGCCCCCGCTGGCCCCCGCGAGGCTGGCGAGCAGCGCATCGCCTGGATAGGCCTCGGGAGCAACCTCGGAGACAGCCACGCCGTGCTGAGGAGCGCGCTCGGGGCTCTCGGAGCGCTGGGCGAGGTCGTAGCGCGCTCGTCGATCTACCGGACCGCGCCTGTCGGCGGTCCGGCCGGGCAGCGCGATTACCTCAACGCCGTCGTCGCCCTCCGCACCGCCCTCTCGACCCGAGCGCTCCTCGCGGGGCTGCTCCGGGTGGAGGAGAGCCTCGGCCGCGTTCGCGAGCAGCGCTGGGGGCCGCGCGTCATCGACCTCGACCTCCTGTCCCACGGTGACGAGAACCTCGACGACCCGGTGGCGACCGTGCCGCATCCGCGCCTCCACCACAGGGCCTTCGTGCTCGCGCCGCTGCGCGAGGTCGACCCGTGGTGGCGCCACCCGGTCACCGGCGAGACGGCAGAGGAGCTGCTGGCGCGTCTCGACGCCTCCGGCGTCGAGCGCACCGACCTGGACTGGTGAGACGGCCGGGTAGTATCGCCGTTCGATGCGCCTCTTCGCGATCGCAGATCCCCACCTCTCGCGCGCTCAGCCCAAGCCCATGGACGTGTTCGGCGGCAACTGGGAGGGCCATCCGCAGGCCTTCTTCGAGGGATGGCGCGAGACCGTGGCCGAGGGCGACATCGTGCTCGTGCCCGGCGACATCTCCTGGGCGATGAGGCTTGACGAGGCCCTGCTCGACCTCTCCGACATCGCGGCCTTGCCCGGTCGCAAGGTGCTGCTGCGCGGCAACCACGACTACTGGTGGCCCTCGATCAGCAAGCTCAGGCGCGCCCTGCCTCCCGGCATGTACGCCCTGCAGAACGACGCGCTCGCCCTGGACGGGGTCGTCGTGGCGGGCACGCGCGGCTGGGTGTGTCCGGGCGTGCGCGGCTTCACCCCCGAGGACGAGCGGGTCTACCGGCGCGAGGTCGAGAGGCTCTCGCTGTCGCTGCAGCACGCACGCCGGCTCGAGGGCAGCTACCGCGTCGTCATGCTCCACTTCCCTCCGACGAACCCGCGGCTCGAGCCCAGCGGCTTCACGGAGCTCGTCGAGGCGTACCGGCCCGACGCGCTGGTCTTCGGGCACGTGCACGGTGAGGAGCCGGTGCTCAAGGCGCTGCCGGGCATGGGGGTCCACTTCGTCGCGGCCGATGCCCTCGGCTTCCGACCCAAGCTCATCGCGGACCTGGGCTAGCGGTAGACTCGCGGCGCATGACTAGCTGGGACCCGGCCCGTGACAGCGTGCTGGTCGTGAACGCGGGCAGCTCGAGCCTCAAGGTCAAGGCGTACCCGGCCGGCACGAGGCTGCACGTCGAGCGCATCGGTCGCGTCGGTGGGCACACCCACGAATCGGCGTTGGAGGCGTGCCTGCAGCAGCTCGAGGAGGCCCGGCACGAGCGCCCGGGGGTGGTGGGCCACCGCGTGGTGCACGGGGGTACGCGTTTCACGGCCCCGACGGTCGTCGACGACGCCGTGCTGTCCGCCATCGGGACGCTCAACGGCCTGGCGCCACTGCACAACCCCGCCAACCTCGAGGCCCTGAGGGCCGCGATGCGGCTGCTTCCCGACGCCGTGCACGTCGCCGTCTTCGACACGGCGTTCCACGCCTCGCTGCCGCGACGCGCCCACCTCTACGGCCTCCCGCTCGAGTACGCCGAGCGGGGCCTGCGGCGCTACGGCTTCCACGGCACCAGCCACGACTACGTGACCCGGGAGGCGGCCAGGCTGCTGGGGCGCGCGCGCGAGGACCTGAGGCTCGTGTCGCTCCACCTGGGCAACGGGGCGAGCGGCGCCGCCGTCGACCGGGGCAGGGTCGTGGACACGAGCATGGGGTTCACGCCCCTCGAGGGCCTGCTCATGGGCACACGCAGCGGCGACGTCGACCCGGGCCTCGTCCTCCACCTGCTGCGCGAGGGCATGCGCCCCGACGAGCTCGACGACCTCCTCAACCGGCGCTCCGGCCTCGCGGGGATGTCGGGCGTGTCCAACGACGTGCGCGACGTGCGGGCGGCGGCCGAGCAGGGCAGCGAGGGCGCGCGCGCTGCCCTGGAGGTCTACGCCTACCGGGTCCGGAAGCTGATCGGCGCCTACGCGGCGGCGATGGGCGGCGTCGACGGGGTGGTCTTCACCGCCGGGGTAGGGGAGAACGACGACAGGATGAGGGGGACGGTCCTCGCGGGCCTCGGGTTCCTCGGCATCGAGGTCGACGAGGAGGCGAACGCCGCCGGACGCGCGATCGTGAGCGCCGACGGCAGCCGCGTCGCGGTCCTCGTCGTGCACACTGACGAGGAGATCATGATCGCGGAGCAGGCCGTGGTGGCCGCACGCGCTGGAGGGTGGGGCAGTTGAGCACGCTCGGCATCGACCTCGGCGGCACGAAGATCCTCACGGCGGTGGTAGAGCGCGGGGCGGTCGTCGACAGCGTCCGCGTCGACACGCCCCAGACGGGCTTCGCCGACGTCGTGGCGGCCATGGCCGGAGCCGCGCGCGAGCTGCTGGCTCGCGGCCATAGGGTCACGGCCGTGGGGGTGGGCTCGCCTGGCCCCCTCGACCACGCTCGCGGTCGCGTCGTGTTCGCGCCCAACATCGCCGGCATGGTCGACGCGCCCATCGTCGAGGCGCTGAGCTCGGCGCTCGGGCTGCGCGTGGAGCTCGAGAACGACGCGAACGCCGCCGGCTACGCCGAGCACCTCTACGGGGCGGCGCGCGGCCTCGCGTCGAGCGTGTACGTCACGCTGTCGACTGGCATCGGAGGCGGGCTGTTCGTCGGAGACCAGCTGATCCGCGGCGCTCACGGCCTGGCCGGCGAGATCGGCCACATGACGCTCCTGCCGGGGGGACCCATGGGTGGCGACGGGCACACGGGCAGCTTGGAGGCGATCGCGGCCGGCCGCTCGATAGCGCGCGACGCCACCTACGCCTTCGGACGCGCGCTGTCCACCACCGAGGTCTTCGAACGGGCCAGGGGCGGCGACCGCATGGCGCTGGGGATCGTCGACAACGCCGCCGCGTTCACCGGCATCGGCCTCGCGAACATCCAGAAGGTCTTCGACCCCGAGGCGTTCGTGCTGGGTGGCGGCCTCACGGAGGCCGGCGACTTCTACCTCGACCGCGTCAAGGCCGCGGCCGCGCGCTACCTCGAGGGCTTCTGCGCACCGGAGTTCCGCATGGCGGTGCTCGGTCAGGACGCCGGGGTCATCGGGGCGGCCGCCGTGGCCGAGAGGACCGTCACCGCACGGCGCTGACGCCGCCGCGCCAGGCCAGCACCGTCGCCTGCCGGCCCAGTACGCCGGCGGCCCTGCGCGTCAGGCCGGTGTCGAGCGCGGCCTCCTGAGGTTGGACGATGAACTCCCTGGCGTCGACGGCGACGCTCGCGTGACGCTCGAGCCGGAGCATCACGCCTTCGGCGGTCCAATCCCGCTGCACCAGTGCCTTCATGGCCAGGAGCGCGCCGCGCCGGCCGACCGCCGCCGCGCCCGTCTCCTCGCCGGGCCGACGGACGATCAGACGGTCGGGTAGCGGCGCCAAGCCCTCGTAGACCGCGTCGATCACGTCGTCGAGGAGGTGGGCCTGGCTCACCAGCGCCAGAGCCTCCTCCTCCGCCTCCTCCAGCAAGTCCTCGTCAGGGTCGAGCGGGTCGACGCCGGCGTACAGGGCAGCGAGCCTCGCGGGCAGGTTGTTGAAGCGGTAGAGGCTGTCCTCCACGGCCGCCGGCAGGACGAGCAGGGCCAGCGCCATGCCGTCGGCCTCGAGCGCCCGGAGGTCCGCCAGCTCGCCGGTCGGTGCCGTGCCGGCGACGAGCCGGGCGGTGCCAGGCGGGAAGGACAAGGCTCGGCCCACGGTCCAGACTGTAGCCCGCGACCTCGGGGCGCCGCGGTAGAGTCTGGCCGTGACATCCGCTGCCGACGCGAGGGGCGCTCGCCGCACGGGCTGGACCTGGCTTACGGTCGCCGGCGCGCTGTTGCTCGCGGCCGTGGTCTTCACAGGCCTCAACCTCCGTGATTACTTCACGGTCCCGGAGGTGCGGCTTCCCGAGGTCGTCGGTCTGGCGCACGGTGAGGCCGCCCAGGTGCTGAGGCGCATGGGACTGGAGCCCGTCACTTTCGTCGAGCACGTCGCCGGCGCCGCGCCCGATGCCGTGACGTCCCAGTCACCGTCTCCCGGAGCGACGGTCAAGCGCGGCCGCACCGTTCACCTCGGCGTGAACACGGCCGCCGCCGCCGCCCGCGTGCCCGACCTCACCGGCATGCGCGAGGCCGACGCGAGGCAGAGGGTGCGCGAGCTCAACCTGCCGCTCGCGACCACCGTCTACGAGCCCAGCGAGAGGCCGACCGGCACGGTGATCTCGCAGTCGCCGGAAGGCGGTGTGCAGCTCGGCACCGGGGAGGAGCTGACGCTGGTCGTCAGCCGCGGCCGCGACCTGGCGCGCGTGGCGGTGCCCGACCTGGCCGGCATGTCCCTCGACGAGGGGGTCCGGCGACTCGAGGAGCTCGGCTTCGGCCGCATCGAGACCGTCGCGACCGGTATCAGCTTCACCCAGGCAGGCGACATCGTGTCGACCTGGCCGGCCGCCGGCGTCGAGGTCGTGACGAGCACCCCGGTCGTGGTCAACTACTCGCTGTCCTCGCGCAACGTCGTCGAGGTGCCCGACGTCGTGGGGATGCCCCAATGGCGGGCCCAGCTGATGCTGCGTGCCGCCCAGCTCGCGGTGGGCCAGGTCACCTACGTGCAGGACACAGCCCTGCCCGAGGGCGTCGTGGACGTGCAGCCGACCGGGTTCACCCTGCCTGGCACCCCGGTGCTGCTGACGATCAACGGCACTCCATCCGACTCCCCACTGCTGCCGAGCTTCGGTCTGCCCGGCCAGGACGGGGACCCGCTCGGCGGCGCCGACCCGGGGCCGGACCCGGGCGCCGACGGCGGAGCCGTGGCCGGCGGCCCCTCCGTCGTCGCCGGCGACGGGAGCCGCAGCATCCCGTTCACCTTCGACCCGACGTTCATGGGGGTGAGGCGGCTGCTCGAGGAGCCGTACCGGCTCGAGCTCGTCGTCAGCGACGAGAGGGGCATCCGCACCGTCCTCGACCGCGACATGCAGCCCGGCGAGATCGCCACGACCACGGTGCCCGTCTACGGGGCCGACGCGCTGCTGCAGACGTACATCGACGGCGTCTTCTTCCAGGCCTGGCGTCCCTGAGGACCCGGGGCCTCCGCCGCCGGGGGAGCCCGGGGGAGAATCGCGTCTGGCACGCGCGCGCCCGAGTGGGATATGTCGCTGATGGTGCCCCTGGGGACGCGAAGAATCGGCCTTGTATACTCTCGTTCCAAGGCGGAACGTTTTCGCGGGGGCCAGGCCGCCGCATCCCGGGAGGAGACCTGTGAGCGAGCCCGACATCACCGCGCTGGCGCGACGGCTGGCGGAGCAGAACAACGTCGACTGGCGCGGCCTGAGCGGCTCGGGCGACGGCGGCAAGATCGTCGAGCGCGACGTCCTCGACTACCTGGCGCGCGTGATGGCCGGCGAGGAAGCCGTCAACCCCACGCCGGAGCCGATGCCAGAGGGCATGCAGGCCTGGCCCGACCAAGACATCGGGGCGTTCCGGCAGGGGGTCGGCGAGGCTGCCAGCCTCGGAGACCTGCGCAGCGAGATCGGCAACGCGGTGCGGGACGAGCCCGCGACCGACCAGCACCCTCTCGCGGGGGTCTCCGCTTCCGAGCCCGCCCTCGACGAGGACGTCTTCCTGTTCGACGACGAGCCTGCCGGAGGCGAGGAGCCGTCGGCGGCGGCCGCCGAGCCCCTGGCGGCCCCGGTGGCGGGCGACGACCTCGAGGACCTGCTGGTATCGGGCGACGAGCCCATCCCGTCCATGGAGGCGGAGGCCGCGGGGCCCGGCCTCGAGGCGGTCCCGTACGAGAGCGGCGCCGCTCCGAGCACCGGTCCTCACGACACGGGCGACCAGTGGGGCAGCGGCATCTCGCTCGGGGAGGGCCGAGCCGCTGACGTCGATCCGGTCGCCGGCTCCGACGTCTGGGGCGAGCCCGCCGCTCCGAGCGACGACATCGACCTCTTCGCCGAGGTGGGCGGAGCCGTCGACGTGAGCGACGACGTCGATCTCTTCGGCGCCGGAGCGTCCGGCGATGCGGCCGCGCACGACATCGACCTCTTCGCCGACGACCCGTCCGCCGGCGCGCTGGACGCGGGGTCTGCCCTGGACTCCGACCAGGAGGCGGCGCCGTGG
>JBIQIQ010000106.1:0-8413 GCA_044507975.1 Deinococcaceae bacterium | reverse complement strand
GAAGACCTCCGCTACGCCAAGACCCACGAGTGGGTGAGGAAGGACGACGACGGCACCGTCGTCGTCGGCATCAGCGACTTCGCTCAGGACCAGCTCGGAGACGTCGTCTTCGTGGAGCTGCCCGAGGTGGGCCGCAAGGTCGCGCGCGGCGACTCCGTCGCCGTCATCGAGTCGGTGAAGACGGCGTCCGACATCTACGCTCCTCTCGACGGGGAGGTCGTGGCCGTCAACACGGGCCTCGATGCGAAGCCCGAGACGATCAACGAGAGCCCGTACGAGGACGGCTGGCTCTTCAGCCTGGCGCCGGCGAGCGGATCGGAGCTCCAGTACGACGAGCTCCTCGATGCACAGGGTTACGCCTCCAGCCTCGACGAGGGCTGAGGATGCGCTATCACCCTCACACACCCGAGGACGAGCGCCGGGCGCTGGAGAGGGTGGGTGCCGCCTCGATCCGCGAGCTCTTCGATGACCTGCCCGCCGAGCTGCGCGACCCCGAGGTCGACCTGCCGCCGGGCATGGACGAGGCCGCCCTGCTCGACCACGTCAGGAGCCTGGCCGACAAGAACCGGGTGCGCGGTCCCGACTTCCTGGGAGGCGGGGTGCGCAGGCACTTCATCCCGAGCGTCACGCCCCACCTCGCGCTGCAGAGCGAGTTCGTCACCGCCTACACGCCCTACCAGCCCGAGGTGTCCCAGGGCATCCTGCAGGCGACCTTCGAGTACCAGACGATGATGTGCGAGCTGACCGGGCTCCCGGTCAGCAACGCGTCGATGTACGACGGGGCCTCGGCCGCGGCCGAGGCCGCGCTGCTCGCGGTGCGGCACACGGGCCGCGAGCGGGTGGTGGTCAGCCGCGGCGTGCACCCCGAGACGCGGGCGGTGATCGAGACGTACCTCCGGCCCCTGGGAGTGAGCCTCGACGTCGTCGACCTCTCCCCCCTCACGACCGCCGATCTCCCCCTGGACGACGACGTCGCCGGCGTCATCGTCCAGCAGCCGAACTTCCTCGGCTACCTCGAGGACATGCGGCGACTCACCGACGCAGCCCACGCGGCCGGCGCTCTGATGGTCGCCGTGGTGGACGCGCTCTCGCTCGCGGTGCTCGCCCCTCCGGGCGCCTACGGCGCCGATGTCGCGGTCGGCGACGGCCAGACGCTCGGCAACCCAGCCTCCTTCGGCGGGCCGTCGTTCGGGTTCATGGTCGTTCGCGAGGAGCTCCTGCGGCAGTTCCCCGGCCGCATCGTCGGCGAGACCACCGACGTCGATGGCAAGCGCGCGTACGTGCTCACGCTGCAGGCCCGCGAGCAGCACATACGCCGCTCGCGGGCGAAGTCGAACATCTGCACCAACCATCAGCTGACCGCCCTCATGGCGGCCGTCAACGTCGCCGCGCTCGGTCCCCAGGGCCTGCGCGAGGCCGCCGTGGGGAGCGCGGAGCGGGCCCACGCCGCGGCGTCCCGCCTCGCTGCCGCCGGCCACCGGCCGCGCACCGACGCGCGCTTCTTCGCCGAGTTCGTCCTGCCTGTGGCGGCACCTGCCGACGAGATCCGCTCCGCGCTCGCCGAGCGCGGCGTCCACGCGGGCGTGCCGGTGCCCGCCGAGTACGGCCTCGGAGACGCGGTGCTGATCTCGGCGACCGAGCGCGTCAAGGACGAGGACATCGGCGCCCTGGTGGACGCCCTGTCAGAGGTATCCGCCCCACGCCGCGAGGAGGTGGCCCATGGCTGACTTCCCGCTCATCTTCGAGCGCTCCAAGCCGGGCCGGCGCGGCTCGCAGCCGCCGGCGCCGCGCGAGTTCGACCTCGAGGGCGAGCTGGGCGCAGAGAACCTGCGCCGGGAGCCCCCGCGCCTGCCCGAGGTATCCGAGCTCGACCTCGTGCGCCACTACACGCAGCTCGCGCACCGCCAGTTCTCGATCGACGCCAACTTCTACCCGCTCGGCTCGTGCACGATGAAGTACAACCCCAAGGTCAACGAGGAGGCGGCGCGGCTCTTCTCGGACCTCCACCCCTATCAGGCACCCGAGACGGCCCAGGGCGCGTTGCAGCTCATGTACGAGCTGCAGCAGGACCTGTGCGCCATCACGGGGATGGACGCGTTCAGCCTCCAGCCTGCGGCCGGCGCCCACGGCGAGCTCGCCGGCATCCTCATGATCCGCGCCTACCACGAGGCCCGCGGCGAGGGCGAGCAGCGCCGCGTCGTGCTCGTGCCCGACAGCGCCCACGGCACCAACCCGGCCACGGCCGCGATGGCTGGCTACCAGGTCCGCGAGGTCCCGACCGCGGCCAGCGGCGAGGTCGACGTCGCCGCCTTCGAGGCCGCGATGGGGCCCGACGTGGCCGCCGTGATGCTCACGAACCCGAACACCCTCGGCCTGTTCGAGCGCCGCATCCTCGACCTGGCGAAGGTCGCCCACGCCGCCGGAGCGCTCCTCTACTACGACGGCGCCAACCTCAACGCCATCCTCGGCCGCGTGCGGCCCGGCGACATGGGCTTCGACGTCGTGCACCTCAACCTGCACAAGACCTTCACGACGCCGCACGGCGGCGGTGGTCCCGGCACCGGGCCCGTAGGTGTCAAGGCCCACCTCGCCGAGTACCTGCCCGTGCCCGTCATCGAGAAGCGCGGCGAGGAGTACGTCGCGGTCGACGACGGCCCCAGGTCGGTGGGCCGCATGCGCAGCCACTTCGGCAACTTCGGCAACCTCGTGCGCGCCTACACCTACATCCGGGCGCTCGGCCGCGAGGGCCTGCGGCAGGTCAGCGGCTACGCCGTGCTCAACGCGAACTACCTGCGGGTGCGCTTCAAGGAGCTCGGCTTCAGGGTGCCGTTCGACCGCGTGAACATGCACGAGTTCGTCGCGCAGCCGCCCGAGGGCCTCAGGACGCTCGACGTCGCCAAGGCCTTGCTGGACCACGGCATGCACCCGATGACCGTCTACTTCCCGCTGACGGTCAAGGAGGCGATGATGGTCGAGCCGACGGAGACCGAGTCGCTCGAGACGATGGACGCCTACGTCGAGGCGCTGCGCGAGGTGCTGGAGCGCGCCGCCGAGGACGATGGCTACCTCGCCGGAGCGCCGTACGACACGCCCGTTCGGAGGCTCGACGAGGTGAAGGCCGCTCGCCGTCCGGTGCTGCGCTATGACTTCCCCGCCGCCGATGGCAACACACCCGGCGGTGACGAGGCCCGTTAGATGGCCAAGCGCTTCGTCTTCACCTACCTCTTCTGCGACGACCTCTCCGCCATGAAGCGCTTCTACGGCGAGGTGCTGGGCCTCGACCAGGTATGGGACGACGGGAGGTCGCTGGCCTACATGATCGGGGACCACCAGCTCTCCATCACGGCCGACGCGCGCGCCCGGCCGGCGGTCGGCGCCTTCGCCATCCAACCCGGGTGGATCGGAGGCACCGAGGCGCGCACGAGCTGGTCGCTCGAGTGCGATCCGGCAGACTTCAAGCGGGTTGTGAGCGCGGCGAAGCACGTCGGCGCCACCGCCTTCCGGGACCGGCCGGAGTGGGTCGGCTACTGGAGCTTCCCGCTCCTCGACCCGATGGGCAACACCGTCGAGGTCACCTGCGCGGTGGAGGAGCTCGGGCTCTAGTCCAGCTCGGTCACCGCCCCGAACGAGCGAGGGCGCGCCGCTGCGGCGCGCCCTCCTGCTCTCGGATGGTCTTGGTGGCTAGCTGCAGCTCGCGCCGTCAGCGGGGGGAGTCGCGCCATCGGTACGGAAGCTGTGGCCGCAGCCGCACTCGGACGAGGCGTTCGGGTTCCGAACGCTGAACCCGCCGCCCATGAGGTTCTCGACGAAGTCGACCTCGCAGCCCTTGAGGAGCGGCCAGCTGCGCTGGTCGATGACGAGCTGCACGCCCCCTGACTCGAACTCGCGGTCGCCCTCGAGGCGCTTGTCGTCGATCTTCATGCCGTACTGGTAGCCGCTGCAGCCGCCCGACTTGACGAAGATGCGCACGGCGCCGCCCTCGACGCCGCTGCCGGCCAGGAGGTCGCGGGCGCGGCGGGCGCCGGCGTCGGTGAAGCTGACCTGCTCGAGTTGCGAAGTGCCGACCTGCATGGCCCACTTATAGCACGCACCCCGCGGCTGGCACGGTATACTCTGACTTCGGCCGCGCATCTGCGCGGCTCCTCGCCGCGGGGGTATAGCTCAGTCGGTAGAGCGGCGGTCTCCAAAACCGTAGGTCGCGGGTTCGAGTCCTGCTGCCCCCGCCAACCAGCCCGGCGGCTCCGTTCCGATGGAGCCGCCGGAATGCCGTTCCGAACGTGAGGGATGGTATCTTGGCCGGGTGAGCCCAAGCCCGAGGCGTGTACTGGCTGCCGCGCTAGCCCCCCTAGGCGCCATCGTCCTCCTGGTCGTCGCTGTCCTGACCTCCGCTGCCGCCCAGCAGCCAGCTGCCGGCGTGCTGAACGAGGTCTGGCTGGTCCCTATCGAGGGCGAGATCACGTCGGCCACCACGGCCTTCGTCAGGTCCCGGGTCGCCAGGGCCAACGACGAGAGGCCGCTGGCTCTCGCGTTCTACGTGGACACGCCCGGTGGCTCGGTCGACGCGATGCAGGACATCGTCGGCACGATCCTGCATCAGACGCAGGTCCCGACCCTGGCCATCGTGCAGAACGCGTTCAGCGCCGGAGCGCTCATCGCCATGTCGGCCGAGCGCCTGTCCATGCTGCCAGGCTCGAGCATCGGAGCGGCCCTGCCCATCCTCGCCACGCCGACCGGCATCGCGCCCGTGGACGAGAAGTTCACCTCGGCTCTGCGCGGCGAGTTCCGCAGCGTGGCCGAGGCCCGCGGCCGCAACGCCACCGTCGCCGAGGGGATGGTCGACGAGCGCGTCGTGATCCCCGGGCTGTCCACCGCCACCGAGTTGATCACCCTCACGGCCGCACAGGCCGTCGAGCACGGCATCGCCGACGTCCAGTCGGCCACGCTGGCCGACGCCCTGTCCGACTTCGGGTACGGCGGTGTGCCGGTCGAGCGCCTCGAACCCACCTTCGGCGAGCGGCTCGGGGCCTTCCTGGCAAGGCCGTTGCTGGCGGCGGCGCTGCTCGTCATCGGCATCGGCGGCCTCCTGATCGAGATCTTCTCCCCCGGCTTCGGCGTGCCCGGCGCGCTCGGGGTCATCGCGCTGGCGGCGTTCGCCTACTCGGCGTTCATCGCCACGCCAGCCGGACCCTTCGACATCCTCCTGCTCGTTCTCGGCGTGGTGCTGCTGGCCGTCGAGGTGCTGGTGCTGCCGGGCTTCGGCGTGGCGGGCGTGCTGGGCCTCGCCGCGATCGCCTTCGCCGTCGTGCGCATCTTCGGCGAGACGAGCCTCTCCGTCATCGGTTACAGCGCTCTCTTCGGTGGTGTCGTCCTCGCATTTCTGCTCTGGATGCTGCCGAACAGCCGTGTCGCGTCCGCCTTCCGGCTGTCGACGAGGCTCGCCACACCGACCGGGACTTCCGTCATCGCCGACGACCTCCCCGACCTGCTGGGCTCGGTGGGGGTGGCCATGTCCGACCTGCGGCCCGCCGGGGTGGCCCGCTTCGGCTCCGCCCGCGTAGACGTGGTCTCCGAGGGCGACTACGTGTCGGCGGGCAGCCGCTTGAGGGTGCTCAGGGTGGAGGGCAACCGCGTCACGGTGCGTGCCGTCGAGGACGCAGACACGATCTCTACAGCGGGCGCGGGCCGAGGCCCCGCCACGCACGACGACTCGGCCACGAACGGCCGTGAGGAGACCTGATGGACGTACCCCTGATCATCCTGGCCGGCGGAATCATCCTCTTCTTCATCATCCTGTTCTCGATCATCCCGGTCGGGCTCTGGATCTCGGCCGTCGCTGCGGGCGTACGCGTGAGCCTGACGAGCCTCGTGGCCATGCGCCTGAGGCGGGTGCCGCCGCACAGGATCATCCTGCCGCTCATCAAGGCGGACAAGGCCGGCATCGAGGTGAACCAGAACCAGCTCGAGGCCCACTTCCTCGCTGGCGGCAACGTCGACCGCGTGGTCGACGCGCTGATCGCTGCCGACAAGGCGCGAATCGCGCTTCCGTTCGACCGCGCGGCCGCCATCGATCTCGCCGGCCGCGACGTCCTCGATGCCGTGCGCGTGTCAGTGAACCCGCGCGTGATCCAGACCCCGAACATCAGCGCCGTCGCGCGGGACGGCATCGAGCTCATCGCCACGGCCCGCATCACCGTGCGGGCCAACCTCGAGCGTCTCGTCGGGGGCGCCGGCGAGGAGACGATCATCGCGCGCGTCGGCGAGGGCGTCGTCTCCTCCATCGGCTCCACCGACTCCCACAAGGGCGTGCTCGAGAACCCGGACATCATCTCCAAGACCGTCCTCGCCAAGGGCCTCGACTCAGGCACCGCCTTCGAGATCCTGTCGATCGACATCGCCGACGTGAACGTCGGCCGGAACATCGGCGCCCAGCTCCAGACCGACCAGGCCGAGGCCGACAAGCGCGTCGCCCAGGCTAGGGCCGAGGAGAGGCGGGCGATGGCCGTCGCCGCCGAGCAGGAGAACAGCGCCAGCGTCGAGGCGATGCGGGCCAAGGTCGTCGAGGCCGAGGCGGAGGTGCCCCTGGCGATCGCCGAGGCGTTCCGCAGCGGGAACCTGGGCGTGATGGACTACTACCAGCTCGAGAACATCCGGTCCGACACCAACATGCGCGGCAACATCGCCCGGGCCGCAGGTGAGGAGGACGGCGCCTGAGCCTCGACCTGGACACGATCCTCGGCGTCCTGTTCTTCGTCTTCTTCGTGGTGGTGCCGCTCTTCTCGGGCGCGAGCAAGCGGGGCCGCGGACGCGGCGGGCCAGGCCAGGGCCAGGACCAGAGGACAGGGGCGCCGGGTCAGGGCCAGTCGGGCCGACCGGCGGACGCGGCTCAGGGTGCGCCCCAGGGTAGGGCCGTGACGGCCCAGGGCACCCCGACGGCGAGCACGGCTCGGGACGAGCCCGCGGTCACACTCGCCGAGATCCGCCGCCGGGTCGAGGAGGCGCAGCGGCGGGAGCAGGAACGGGCACGGCAGCGCGCGGGTGGGCCGGTACCGACGGCCGACATGACCCGTCCGGGGTCGCTGGTCTCCGGTGACCCGTTCGAGGGCACCTTGCTCTCGGCTCCTGAGAGAAGGATCGGGGACACAGGCCAGCGGACCTTCACCGGGCTCGGGCCCGAGGGCGCCGGGCCGGCAGGACAGGGGCGGGCGCCGGCGGGCCAGGCGCCAGCCCGGCCGCGTGGCGACGTGGTGCTCGGTCGTGAGGGGCCCACCACCAGGGCGGCTCCCAGGCTGGCGCCGTCGGTCGCTCCCGCCGCCAGGGCCGTACGGAGCAGCGAAAGGGCGGCCGCCGCCGAGATCGGCGCGGAGCGCCGGCGCGACGGCGGGCGACGGGGCGCGACGGGTGCGAAGGCTACACTGTCGCGCGCCGGTGCGCTGCGCACCGACAAGGACGGCGTCATCGCGGGGCTCATCTGGCACGAGGTGCTCAGCCGGCCGCGAGCGCTCCGCAGATGGAGGGAAAGATAACGACCTCACTCACGCTCAAGCTGAACAGCCCTTCCGAGGCGCTATCGCTGTACGGCAAGAACGACGAGAACCTCAAGCTGCTCCGCTCGAAGCTGCGGGCCAAGGTGGTCGCGCGCGGCGACGAGCTCAAGCTCGTCGGCGAGGAGCCAGACGTGCAGGAGGCAGCCGACACGTTCCGCAGCCTCCTCGACGTGATCCGCAGCGGCTCGGAGGTCAGCCTCGCCGAGATCGAGTTCGGGGGCTTCGACCGCGTCGGCGATGGTGAAGCCGCTGGTGCCGTGGTGGACGAGACGGGCGAGGCCCCCCGCCTGCCTGGCCGCGCCCGCCCGAAGACGGCCGGTCAGCGGCGTTACGTCCAGGCCATCGCCAGCAACCCGATCACCTTCGGGCTCGGCCCGGCCGGCACGGGCAAGACGTACCTGGCGGTGGCCATGGCCGTCGAGGCCCTCTCCGCCAACCGCGTCAAGCGCATCATCCTCACGCGACCGGCGGTGGAGGCCGGCGAGCGGCTCGGGTTCCTGCCGGGTGACCTGCAAGCCAAGATCGACCCCTACCTACGGCCCCTCTACGACGCTCTCTACGACATGCTGCCCGCCGACCGGGTCGAGAGGCTGCTCGAGCAGGGCATCATCGAGGTGGCGCCGCTGGCGTTCATGCGCGGGCGCACGCTCAACGACGCGTTCATCATCCTCGACGAGGCTCAGAACACCACGCCGGAGCAGATGAAGATGTTCCTGACGCGCATGGGTTTCAACAGCAAGGTGGTCGTCACCGGGGACACGACCCAGGTCGACCTGCCAGGCTCGGTGCAGAGCGGCCTGAAGGTCGCTGAGAACATCCTCCGGGACATCGAGGGCATCGGGTTCATCGAGTTCAGCAAGGCCGACGTC
>JBIQIQ010000105.1:0-8430 GCA_044507975.1 Deinococcaceae bacterium | reverse complement strand
GGCCCCTTCGACTAGCGGTCAGGTCACGACCCTTTCAAGGTCGCGGCACGGGTTCGAATCCCGTAGGGGTCACCAAGGAGAGGCGCCCGTTTCCGGGCGCCTCTTCGTTGTCGCGCTGCTCCGCGCCCGCGACCGTTCACAGGTCGAGTCCGGCCAGGTAGACGAGCGCCGCGGCGTCCCACGCCTGGGGCCGGCAGGCGACCGGGTACGGCACCGGCGGCCGCCCATCCCTCGCGTAGCCGGCGACCAGCTCGGGTAGCCTGAGGTCGGGCTGCTGGGAGGCCAGCTCCATGAGCGCCTCACGGACCGTCGCCGCCTCCGCGGTGAAGCCGTATCGGACGAGGCCGGCCGCGAACAGGGCCGTGTCGTGCGGCCAGACGGACCCGTTGTGGTAACTGACGGGGTTGTAGCGCACCTCGCCCTCCCCCAGGGTACGTAGACCCCAGCCCGACCACGTCGGCGGGGCGAGGAGCGACCGCACCAGCGCGCCGGCGCGCGCGCGTGGCACGATCCCGCACCAGAGCAGATGCCCGGCGTCGGAGTTCCTGACCTCCAGCGGCCGCTTGTCGCCGTCGAGGGCCAGCGCGTAGGTCTGCAGGCCCTCGAGCCAGAAGGCGCGGTCGAAGGCGTCCTTCAACGCGCTGGCGCGGGCCTCCCAGAGGTGCGCCGGGGCGTCGTCGCCGAGAGCCCGGTACCAGCGCGCGGCGTGCACGTAGGCGGCGAAGGCGTAGCCCTGCACCTCGGAGACCGCCAGCGCGCCGCCCGCCAGCCGGCCGTCCGCGTGGCTCATCGAGTCGTGAGAGTCCTTCCACGACTGCACGACGAGGTGGCCGGCGGCCCCGCCCTCAGGCGTCGCGTCGAACTCGATGAAGCCGTCTCCGTCGGCGTCGCCGTGCTCCACCAGCCACGCCAGCGCCCCCTCCCAGGCCGCCTTCAGCTCGATGAGCAGATCGAGGTCCGCGGTCGCCTCGACGTACGCGCCCAGCAGCATCAGGAACAGCGGGGTCGCGTCGACCGACCCGTAGTACGGGGAGTGCGGTGTGACCCCGGTGCGGGAGAGCTCCCCGAACCGCAGCTCGTGCATGACCTTCCCCGGCTGGGCGGCGCGCCGGGCGTCGCCGTGCCGAGCCTGCCACCGCGCCAGGTAGCGCAGCGTTCCGGCGGCGACGTCCGGCCTGTACGGCAGAAGGAGGTGCGCGGTGATCAGGGCGTCCCGCCCGAACGCCGCCACGAACCAGGGGATGCCGGCCGCCGGCAGAGGACCTTCGGGCGTGAACAGCAGCAGCGCCCGAAGGTCGTCGACCGCGCGGGCGACGCTCCGCCCGTGGTCGACGCGGACGGCCGGCCGCGACAAGAGGCCGGCGAAGCTGCTGCGCCACTCGGCGTAACCGGGCGCCGAGGCCGAGCTCGGCGCGGCGCGCGCCTCCGGCCTGTCGCTGGGGTCCTCGACGGCTACCTCGACCGCGACCCGCCGCGACTCGCCCGGCGCCAGGGTGAGCGACCAGCTGACGCGTACGCCCTCGCTCGCGCGCTCGGCATGAGGCGCCTCGCCACCGAACCGCACGGCGACGGCCTGCGCGAGCCCGTCGCTGGCGACGTGCCGGAACGTGACCGCGCCGCCCTCCAAGGTCGTCTCCGGGAGGGGCCGGTCCATGCGCCCCCAACCCCGCGCCTCGAAGAGGTCGGCGAAGTCCGCGGCGAGCTCCAGGCTGAACGTGAGGACCTGTTCGGCGAGCGACGTGTTCGACAGCTCCAGCTCGTCCAGCAGTCGGCCGGCCGCGGCCGTTGCCGACCTCCTCACGGCCAACAGCTGCGACGGCCCCTCGATCAGGGCGTGGTGGGCGTGCAGCGTGTCAGGCCTCGGGGTGTCGACGACGAGCGGGGTCAGCGGCTGTCCCCGTGACGCCCAGGACCAGGCGTAGCGCGAGAGCATCCTGGTGTCGCGGTCGTAGAGGCCGTGCTCCCCCCCGGTGATCATGCCGTCTTCGTCGGCCACCACGAAGGTGTAGTCCTCCTTGAGGACGAGGTTCTTCAGGAAGTTCATGCCGCCCGCTCCCGGCGCTCGCTCTCGACACCGTCACCGGAGCGCTGTCCGGGCGGATCGAGGAGGCCAGCTACGACCACCGCCGGCTCAGTCCTTCCCGACGCCGTAGGAGACGCCCTCGAGGAAGTAGCGTTGGAACACCAGGAACAGCACGATGACGGGCAGCGCGCTCAGCACGGCGCCCGCCAGGATCAGCCCCCAGTCCCCGGCTCCCGCGTAGGCGTTGCGGAACGACAGCAGGCCGATCGGCAGGGTCTTGATGTCCTCTGGCGTCGTGAGGACGACGAGAGGCCAGAAGAAGTCGTTCCACGCACCCTGGAAGGTGATGATCGTCAGGGCGCCCAGGGCGGGCCGGGCCATCGGCAGCACGACGTTGGCGTAGCGCTGCCACTGGTTCGCCCCATCGAGCATCGCGGCCTCCTCGACCTCGCGTGGGATCGACTCGAAGAACTGCTTCATGATGAACACCGCCCCCGCGCCGACGAGCCCCGACAGGATCACGCCCCACAGGCTGTTGAGCAGCGTGGGCTGGCCCCACAGGCGCGACAGCCCGAAGATGCCGTCGCGCAGCACGAGGTAGTTGCTGATGAAGATAACCTGGGTTGGGATCATCTGAGCGAACAGGATCAGCAGGAAGATGAGCCCGCGGCCGGGGAAGCGCAGACGCGCGAGGGCGTAGCCCGCCATCGAGGCGAACAGCAGGGTGGACAGGACCTTCGCGAACGCTACGAGGAACGAGTTGGCGGTCCACGAGAGGAACAGGCTGCGCCCTGTCGTCACCGAGCGCGCCTCGTCCATCACGCGGCGGTAGTTGTGGAACACGTACCCGAGCGCGCCGGGGGACACGTTGTCGAAGGAGGCGACCAGCCCGCGGCGCTCGATCCGCGTGGGCGGCAGGGTCGAACGGAGGAACACCAGGTCGCGGGAGGCCGAGGTGGCGTCGAGAGGCAAGCGTTCAAGGCGCGGCCCCTCGCCTACGTACCGGACGTCGGCGCGGTAGGTCACGACCTGCCCGCTGCGCTCGTCGTCACCCACCGTGAGGGTGCCCGGCATGCGCCCTACCTCCTCCACGCCGGTCACCTCGGCGTGGTCGGCGGCGTACTGGATGCGCTGCACGGCGCCGAGGCCGGCGCCGGGCCGCCGGCGTGGCACGACCACCTCTGGCGCCACGGCGGCCACGCCGTCCGGCACGAAGTAGGTCAGCTCGAAGCTCACGTCGGCTCCGGGAGCGAAGCCGCCCCACAGCGGCGCGCCCGCCCCCTGGCGCCCGAGGCGTGCCGCGGCTGCCCAGTTGGCGGGCGACAGCTGCGGCGGCGTGAGCGTGGGCGGGTACGCCAGCGGGTCGGCACGCAGGCTCGAGATCGTGGCGAAGAGGAGGGGGCCGAGGAACAAGAGGGAGAAGACCAGCATCAGCAGGTAGACCAGGCCCGCCCTCGACCAACGGCGGCGCGCCAGCCAGCGCTCGGCCTCCCGCGGCGTCATCGGAGCTCCGCCAGGGGCAGTGCCCGGGCGCACCGGTGGGGCGCTCACCGCACGCCCTCGGCGCGCAGGAACAGGCGCTGCAAGGTGACGATCAAGAGCGTCAGGACCGCCAGGAACATCGCGGCGGCCGCCGCGAACCCGACCTCGGGCAGCTGCGCCCCGGGGAACATCCTGTTGTAGACGAAGTAGGCCAGCGTTATCACGCTGCGCAGCGGCACCGCGTCGCCGAAGATGGCCACCTGGTCGAACATCTGCAGCGTGCCGATCAGCCCGAGGGTCACGACGAGGAACGTCACGGGACGGACCGACGGCACCGTGATGTAGAGGAACTGCTGCGTGGGAGAGGCGCCGTCGAGGGAGGCCGCCTCGTAGTACGACTTCGGGACGTCCTGCAGGGCGGCGAGGAACATCAGCATGAAGGTCGGGATGGTCGTGAAGATGTTCTGGAGCATGATCGCGATGAGCGGCACGGGGGCGCGCAGCCAGGCTGGCGCCCCGGCCGGTACCTCCTGGCGCGTCTGCAGCCACACGAAGTCGACGTCCGCCACCTCGCGCGGCATCAGCGCTCCGAGCGCAGTCAGGACGTAGGTGGCGCCGGCGGCCAACAGGATCGAGACGACGAGGAGAGCGGGGTCGAAGGCGCGGGCCGGCAGCCCGCGCGAGCGCTCCCAGAGCACCTGGAGGGCCTGGAGGACGACCACGGCCGCGAGGAACGCGAGGACCTGCGGTAGATAGGTCGATAACTGGCTGGCGAGGTAGTTGAAGGCACCGCGCCGTTGATAGAGCCACAGGAAGATCAGCGAGATCACTACGCTGCTGGTGACGCTGGGCATGTAGAAGGCGGTGCGGAAGAAGGTCATGCCGCGTATGCGCTGGTTCAGGATCGTCGCCATCACCAGGGCGCCCACCGTCTGCACCAGGGTCACGACCGTCGCGTAGACGAGCGAGTTGCGCAGCGCCGTCAGGAAGAGCTCGTCGAGGAAGAGGTCCCGGTAGTTCCGCAGGCCCACCCATTCAGGGGCGTTGAACAGGTCGTAGTCCGTGAAGCTGAAGTAGACCGCCCGCGCCGTGGCGAACACGAAGAAGATGCCGAGCGTGACGAGGAACGGCGCCAGGAACAGTAGGGCTGCCGCCGTCTCATGGCGCCTGATCCTCATGCCATCACTCCCGTACCGGTCGCGCGCCGGTGCCCGCGCCGTGGAGCGGCGGGGGCGGCGCCGCGCCGCCCCCTGCTCCATTCACGGCCTTTCGGTCACTGACCGGCGCGCCGCAGCAGCGCGTCGATCTCCTGCTGAGCCTGGGCCAGCGCCTCCTCGACGGTCGCCTGGCCGGTCATCACCGCCGTGGCGGCGTTGTTGAGCGGACCCATGTAGTCGGTCCCGACGGCGCCGAACTGGAACCCGAGGACGTTGCCGTCGGAGGCGCCCTGGAAGACGGTCAGGTTGCCGCTGGCCTCACGGCTGGCCTCGGCGAAGTACGGGTTGTCGGACAATGCCTCCCGGCTCGGGATCGCCAGGCCCTGCTCGAGGATGAACTGCTGGGCCTCGGCGCTGGTCAGGGCCTCGAGGACGCGCAAGGCGGCATCGCGGTTCGGGGAGTCGGCGTTCACGCTCCAGGCCACCGTGTAGATGAAGTTGCCGCGGTCCCCGGTGGTGGGCGACATCGGCAGCAGCGTGGCGCCGTACGGCAGGTTCGGCGCCGCATCGCGCAGGAAGCCGATGATCCATGCCCCCTCGACGGCGACGCCCGCTCGCTCCTGCGCCAGGCAGTCGCCCGGCCAGCCGGCGCCGATGTCGGCCGGCTGCACGGCGGTGCCTTCCGAGACGAGGCCGGTGTAGAAATCGAAGGCCTCGACGAAGGCGGGGTCCGTCAGGTCCACGCCGCCGTCCTCGGTGAAAGGCTGCCAGCCGTTGGCGTAGGCGAACGCCCCGATGCGGGCGAAGTCTGCCGCCAGGCAGGCGCCGTTGACCTCGTCGTCGAGCTCGTTCACGGCGCGCAGCTTCTCGGCGAAGGTGTTCCAGTCGTCGTCGGCGTTCGGGTACTCGACGCCGGCCTCGTCGAAGAGGTCCTCGTTGTAGAAGATCGCCAGGGTGTTGAAGTCCTTGGGTATCCCGTAGACCTCGCCGTCGACGGTGAAGACCTCCATGAGGCTGGGGATGAACTCGCTCGTGTCGACCAGGTCCGTGATCGGCAGCACCTTGCCCGTAGCGATGATGCCGGGCGCCGTCTCACCCGGGATGTAGAAGACGTCCGCGGCCGTGCCGGCCGAGAGGGCGTTGGTCAGGACCTGGTTGTAGTCGGTCTCGATGGGCTCGTACTGGACCGTGATGCCCTCGGCGGCGAGCTGCTCGCCGACCACCTCGTCCAGCAGACGCTGTACGACGGCGGGATCGGACCCGCCGTACCCCATGATCCGAACGGTCTGAGCTTGGGCCGCCCCGACCAGGAGGCCGAGCAGCGCGACTGTGAGCAGTGCTCTTCTCATCCTTGCTCCTTCCCAACTCCAGCGGTCGTTCGCTTCTGTCACGTAAGGTGGTCCGCCTCACCGGCGGTCATCGCCAATCGCCCATCACCGCCTCTCAGCCGTCGTGCCGCGAACGATCAGGCGCACGGGCACGCGTACGTCCCGGACCGGCTCGCCGCGAAGCCCCTCGTGCAGCAGCTCCACGGCCACACGCGCTACCCCGGCGATCTCCTGCCGGACGGTGGTGAGCGACTCGCCGACCTCCGGCATGTCGTCGAAGCCGATCACCGAGACCTCGCCAGGCACCCTGACGGAAGCGTCGCCAAGGGCGGTGAGGCACCCGAGGGCCATCTCGTCGGTGGCGGCGAAGACGGCGCTGAAGGCGCGCCCTCCTTCCCTCAGGGACGCGGTCAGGGCGCGGTAGGCGCCCAGGGCGGAGACGTCGTCGCACACGAGCACGCTCGGCGGCGGGGCGCCGCCCTCCCGCAAGGCCGCCCGCAGGCCGTCGAGGCGGTCGGCGAAGCCCTGAGCGTGGACGTCGCCGGTCACGTGGACGACGTGCTCGTGCCCCAGCCTCAGGAGGTGCTCGCCCGCCAGGCGACCGCCGGCGACGTCGTCGGACGCGACGCTGCGAGCGCCTCGCCCGTGGCCGATCAACACGAAAGGCACGCCCCGGCGCTGCATCTCGCTGACCCGCGGGTCGTCGGCGTGCGCGCCCAGGAGGATGAAGGCGTCGGCGTCCTCGGCGGGCAGGCCATCGGGACCCGTCGGTACGTCGCGCAGCCTGAAGCCGGTCGTCGCGAGCTCGTCGTGCAGGTGCTCGAGGAAGAGGACGAAGAAGGGGATGAGACGCTTGTGGCCGTAGGCAGTGCTCAGCCCCACCGTCACCGGCCGCCGCACGCTCAGCTCGCGGGCGGCGCGATCCGGCCGGTAGCCGAGCTGAGCGATCGCGGCCCGCACGGCGGCGCGAGTGCTGGGCCGCACGCCGCCGCGCTCGTTCACCACGCGGCTGACCGTGCCGATGGAGACACCTGCCGCGCGGGCGACGTCGTGGATGGTCGGCCTGGCACCGCCGTTCAGCCCCGAGCCGCGACCGGCACGGGTCTTGCCGGCGGGCGGCTCCGCGCGGACGGCAAGCTGGCGTCGGCCCTCTCTCCCAGACAACGACGACCTCCCACAACGGCCGGCTGTGACGCCAGCTGTAAACGCTTACGAACGCTTGGCAGCAGGTTAGACACGCTGCCACCTGTTGTCAATGGCACTCCGCGACCACTTGCCGTTAGCGCTTACGAATCGCGCGTAGCCGAGCGCGGGCCCCTCGCGGTAGTATGGCGAGCCGGTCCGGGCGGTTAGCTCAGCGGGAGAGCGTTCGCCTTACACGCGAAGGGTCGGGGGTTCGAATCCCTCACCGCCCACCAACCCCACAGGTCGTTTCGCCCTCGGACTCAGACGCGCCACACGAACCTGAGGCTGCTGCGGTGCAAGCTCGGGCATGACCACCCGACCCAGCGACCTGCCGGCCGGTGCGCCCACGAGCGCTCCGCTCGCCTGGCCCGTCCTCGTGATCGTCGCCTACCTGGCGATGGTAGCGATGAACGCGCTCGCCAACTCCTTGCCTCTCTTCGGCAACACGACCGCCGACATCTCGGACAGCTACCCGACGCTGTTCACGCCCGCGGGCTTCACCTTCGGCGTCTGGGGCGTGATCTACCTGCTGCTCGCGGCCTTCAGCGTCTACCAGGCCCTGCCCGCTCAGCGCGCCGACCCCCGGTTGGCCCGTTTGAGGCCGCCCTTCGTCGTGAGCTGTCTGCTGAACATCGCCTGGCTCGTCAGCTGGCATGCCGACCAGATCGTCCTCAGCGAGCTGCTCATGCTCGGGCTGCTCGGGACGCTGATCGTCGCCTACCGGCGTATCGATGCGTGGCGCGCGCCCGCGACCACCCTGCAGCGGCTCCTGGTCGACACGCCTCTGAGCATCTACCTCGGCTGGATCTCGGTGGCGACGATCGCCAACACGTCGATCACCCTCGTGAGTCAGGGCGTCGACGGCGGGGCGCTCGCGGTGCCAATCACCCTGGCCGTCGTGATCGTCGCGGCGGCCCTGGGGCTGGCCGCCACCCTCTCGCGGCGCGACGCGCCCTACGCGTTGGTCGTTGGCTGGGGCCTCGTCGGCGTCGCCACCGCTCGCTGGGGGGAGGCCGGCGCCGTCGCGGTGACGGCGGCGGTGCTGGCGGCGCTGCTAGCGGCCGCGGCCGCGTGGGCGTTCGCGGCGCGGCGCACGCGGTCGCAGACGGTCGGCCGCCCGGCCTGAGCCTGCGGCCGGCCTATCGGCCGCGCTCGCGGCGGGCGGCCTCGGCCGGCTCCCCTTCGAGCATCTCGAGGAAGGCTCCGACGGCGACAGGGTCGAACTGTGTCCCGGCGCTGCTGCGGATGTGCTCGA
>JBIQIQ010000104.1:0-8519 GCA_044507975.1 Deinococcaceae bacterium | reverse complement strand
CACCCGATCCCCGACCTCACCGGCTACATCACCGAGGGCCAGATCTACATGGCGCGCGCCCTGCACAACAAGGGCATCTACCCGCCGATCAACCCGGGTCCGTCGCTCTCCCGCCTGATGAACAACGGCATCGGCGAGGGCAAGACGCGCAAGGACCACAAGAACGTCGCCGACCAGCTCCAGGCGGCGTACGCGAACGGTCTCGACCTCAGGCGCCTCGTCGCCATCACCGGCGAGGACGCGCTCTCGGAGACCGACAAGCTGTACCTGAAGTTCGCCGACGAGTTCGAGAAGCGCTTCATCAACCAGGGCTCGGAGAACCGCGCCATCGACGACTCCCTCAACATCGCCTGGTCCCTGCTGTCGATGATGCCGAAGAGCGAGCTCACCAGGCTCTCGAACGACCAGATCGACAAGTACTACGGCGCCAAGATGGAAGAGATGTGGGGCGCGGCGACCCGGGACCGGATCTGAGCCGAGGAGGCTGACGTGGCCGAGAACATCGCCCCCACCCGCTCCAACCTCCTGCAGAGGCGCGACCAGGTCAAGCTGGCCGTGCGCGGGGCGGACCTCCTCAAGCGCAAGCGCGACGCGCTGATCGGCGAGTTCTTCGCTCTGGTCCGCTCATCGCTCGAGGCGCGGCGTCAGCTCGCGGCCGCGAGCCGCGAGGCCTACTTCGCGCTGTTCCTCGCCAACGCCTGGGACGGCCCGGAGAACGTCTCCAGCCTCGCTCTCGCCGCCTCGCAGGGCGTGGAGGTCGGCGTGAGGATGGAGAACATCTTCGGCGTCAAGGTGCCGCAGGTGCAGGCGCCCGAGTTCGACGACACGCTGCCCTTCTCGCCGGTCGGCGCGGGCGCCAGCACCCTCGAGGCCGCCTCCCAGTTCCGGAAGCTCGTCGAGGCGATCATCAACGTCGCCGCCACCGAGACCCGGCTGCGGCGCATCGGCGAGGAGATCAAGAAGACGAACCGCAGGGTGAACGCGCTCGAGCAGCTCGTGATCCCCGGCATCAACTACGAGATCCGGCACATCCGCAGCGTCCTCGATCAGCGGGCGCTGGAGGAGACGACCGTCCTCAAGCGCATCAAGGCCAAGCTCGAGGCGAAGGAGAAGGAGCCGGTCGAGGCGCGAGCCTGACACCCGGCCCCAGCTGGGCCACCTTCGTGATCCTCGGGGCCCCCGGACGCTCGCGTCCGGGGGCCCTCCTCATGATCGCAGCTCCCGCCAGGCGTAGCCGACCCTCGCCGCCGCGAGCCGAGCAGCCGCGGCGGCGGGATAAGCCCGTCGCTCTCGTTGTCGCGCGGTGACGCGAGCTTTTGACACGCCCGCCGGACGGAGGCTAAGCTCCTCTCAGACCCCTTTCACTTCTCTACGCGAGGGAGTCAATCCAATGCGCCTGTTCAACAGGAAGGTGGACCTATGAAGCGATCCATCCAGGTGGTACTTGCACTGGCACTGCTCGCGGTCTTCAGCACCGCGTTCTCTCAGAGCGTGGTGAACGCCATCAAGCAGCGCGGCGAGCTGCGCTGCGGCGTGAACCCCAACCTCCCGGGGTTCGGCTACGTCGACGAGGCCGGCGAGTACCAGGGCTTCGACGTCGACTTCTGCCGCGCGCTGGCGATCGCGGTACTCGGCGATGCCGACGCGGTCGTCTACCGCCCGCTCACGGCCGGCGAGCGCCCGACCGCCCTCCAGTCCGGTGAGATCGACGTCCTGATCCGCAACACGACCTGGACCAGCTCGCGCGACACGGCCTGGGGCGCCGACTTCGCGCCGACGACGTACTACGACGGCCAGGCCTTCATGGTCAGACGCGACTCCGGCATCAACTCGCTGCAGGACTTCGAGGGCCGCTCGATCTGCGTGCAGTCCGGCACCACGACCGAGACGAACCTGGCCACCACGATGGCCGGCCTCGGCGTGCAGTTCACGCCGGTGATCTTCGAGACCGCGCCCGTCCTCGTCTCCGCTTACGACGACGGTCAGTGCGACGGCTGGACGACCGACGGCTCCGGGCTCGTGTCCTACCAGACCACCCTGCGCGTCCCCGAGGACCACAAGATCCTGCCGGTCTTCATCTCCAAGGAGCCGCTCGGACCGGCGGTCCTCCACGGTGACGACCAGTGGTTCGACATCGTCAAGTGGACGGTCTTCGCCCTGTTCAACGCCGAGGAGTACGGCGTGACCCAGGCGAACGTCGACGAGATGCTGACCTCGGCGCCCGACCCGCAGGTCGCGCGGCTCCTCGGCGCTCCCGGCAACGAGTCCTACGTCGAGCAGCTGGGCCTCTCGGCCGACGCGTTCTACAACGTGATCAAGGCCGTGGGGAACTACGGCGAGATCTTCGACCGGCACCTCGGCGCCGGCTCGACGTTCCAGCTCGAGCGCGGCCTCAACGCGCAGTACTACGACGGCGGCCTGATCTACGGCTACCCGTTCAACTGACCCACCGGCCAAGGCCGGTGACCTAGTCACGCAGTAGAGAACAGACGCCGCACACGCCAGGGCGGGACCGACCGTCCCGCCCTGGCGCCATAGGAGCAGGCGGCCGCCGCGCGGCCCTTATCTGATCGAGGTAGTGATGCACCGCTGATGACGACCAGCACCGTCGAGGCGCCGACGCCTCAGGCCCGTATCCCGTTCTGGCGCAACGTCAAGACCATCGGCGTCATCGCTCAGGTCATATTCGTCCTGCTCCTGGTGGCCGGCGTTGGCGTGCTCGTCAACAACGTCACGACGGCGCTCGCGCGCGCGAACCTGCCGGCTGACTTCTCGTTCCTCCGTCAGCGCGCCGGCATCCCCATCGCCGAGACGCCGATCCCCTACAGCGTCACGGACACCTACGCCCGCGCCCTGCTCGTCGGCTTCCTGAACACGCTGAGGGTCGCCATCGTCGGGGTCCTCCTGGCGTCGGTCATCGGCGTCCTCTTCGGCGTGATGCGCCTCTCGACGAACTGGCTGATCAGGACCATCGCTACCGTGTACGTCGAGCTGCTGAGGAACATCCCGCTGGCCGTCCAGATCGTCTTCTGGTACGCCGCTATCTTGCTGCCCTTCCCGCCCCGCATCAACAACCCCGTCGCGCTGCCGGGGGGCTTGCTCCTCTCGAACGTGGGGCTGGCGGTGCCCTGGGTCTACCCGACCTACCGCTTCGGCGCGTGGGTGCCGTGGCTCGCGGCCGCTCTGGTGGTGGCCGTCGTCGCCTTCGTCCTGCGCCGGCGCTCCCTGGCGCGGCGGGACGTCGTCGGCCGCGTCTGGCCATACCCGCTGGCCGGGCTCGTGATCGTCGCCGGCATCGGCTACGCGATCGCCGCGGCAGGGGCCTCGGCTCCCTCGGACATGAGCGTCGAGTTCGACGCCGCCAGGGGGCGCGGCACCGTCTACCGCCAGACGGCGGAGGGCAGGGAGCCCGTGCCCTTCGTCCCGGTTCGCATCGAGCTCGAGTCCGCTCAGCTGACGGCCACGTCCCAGAACCTCGTCGAGTCGCGGGAGCGCGTCGGCTCGACCGTGCGTTTCCCGCTCATCGCAGAGTCCGAGGCCCAGGGCTTCGAGGTCACGTTCGCCGACGAGGCCGCCGCCGAGGAGCGAGGGTTCCGCATCCACTTCGAGCGGTTCCCCTCGGTGGCCACGGTGTACGTCGACCGCAACGGCAACGAGAGCTTCGACGCGGGCGAGGAGTTCGACCCCGAGACGGGGGTCGGCTACAACGGCGTCGGCCTCGTGATGCGCGTTACCGGTTTCGAGCGCGTGGTGGTCAGCGACCGCGAGGGCCAGGTGCGCACCCCGCTCTTCAGCGTCCCCGTCGTCGAGGAGGCCGCGGCAGCGGTGGAGGCGCCCGTAGCGGGTCGCGGGCGCTTCTCTGCGTTCGGCCAAGGGACCCCGCAGGCCCAGGCGGCCTCGGAGCTCGAGTCCCGCACGGAGGTGCTGGGCGTGGGGCCGCTCGTGGTCTCCGGCACGAGCATCCCGGTCGCGAACTACGAGGGCGGCGCTCGCTTCACGGTCAACTACCTCGCGCTCCTGCTCGCGCTGGTCGTGTACACGTCGGCCTTCATCGCGGAGATCGTGCGCGGCGGGATCCAGGCCGTGCACCGCGGTCAGCGAGAGGCGGCGATGGCGCTGGGCCTGTCCGGCTACCAGACCTTCTCGCTGGTCGTGTTCCCGCAGGCGCTGCGCATCGTGCTGCCGCCAGTGATCAGCCAGTACCTGAACCTGACGAAGAACTCGTCACTGGCGACCTTGGCCGGCTACGCAGAGCTGTTCGTGATCGCGAACATCGTGAGCAACCAGACCGGCGCGGCGATCCCGATCGCCCTCCTCCTGGTGGGCTCGTACCTCGTCATCAGCCTGGCGTTCTCCGTCGTACTCAACAACGTCAACGCCCGGCTCGCATTGGTGGAGCGCTGATGTTCGAAGTGATCCAGCCCCGTCCGGCGCCGGTCCCGACCCGCGGCCCGCTCGTATGGCTGCGCAGGAACCTCTTCTCGTCGCCCTTCAACACCGTCCTCACGCTCGTCGCCGGCGTCTTCGTCGCGTTCGCGCTCTACAACCTGGCGCTGTTCATCTTCGTCGACGCCTCGTGGGGCCAGGTGTGGGCGAACATGAAGCTCTTCGGCGTCTACCGCTACCCCTTCGACCTGCTGTGGCGGCCCCTCGCCATCGTGGCCGCGATGATGGCGCTGCTCGGGGTCATGGCTGGAGCGGGCGGGCGCGGCTCGATCGTCGCGAACGCCTTCTTCGCGCTCCAGGGCTTCACGGCGCTCGTCTCCGTCGTCGCGGTGCTGTTCTGGCCTTCGGTGAGGTTCCTGTGGCCGCTGGTGCTGGTCGCCGGGTTCCTCGGCTACGCCCTCGGCCGGGCCCGGCCCGGCGTCGTCAGGTTCCTGATGTGGGCCTGGGTGGCCTGGTTCTTCCTCGGGCTGGTGCTGCTCAGCGGCGTCGCGCCCGGAGCCGGACTGCTGCGGTCCGTGCCGTCCCGCGACTGGGGCGGCTTCCTGCTGACGCTCGTCCTGTTCACCGGCATCATCCCCAGCTTCCCGATCGGCATCGCGCTGGCGTTGGGGCGCCAGAGCAAGCTGCCGGCGATCAAGTACTTCTGCATCGGCTTCATCGAGGTCGTGCGCGGCGCTCCGCTGATCATGTGGCTGTTCATCGCGTCCCTGCTCCTGCCGCTGATCCTCGACATGGACGCCAACTCCCTGCCGGCGATCATGCGTGCGTACGTCGCCATAACGCTGTTCTCGGCGGCGTACATGGCCGAGAACGTGCGCGGGGGCCTGCAGGCGGTGCCCCGCGGGCAGACGGAGGCGGCGCGCGCCCTGGGCCTGTCGGGGTGGCAGACGACGCTGCTCATAGTGCTGCCGCAGGCTCTGAGGGCCGTCATCCCGGCGATCGTCGGTCAGGCGATCGGCCTGTTCAAGGACACCTCGCTCGTGTTCATCGTCGGCCTCGTCGACTTCTTCAAGGTCGCCGACCTCGTGTCGGTGCAGCCGCAGTCGCTGCTCGTCACCGGCGGCGTCAAGCTCGAGGTCTTCTTGTTCATCGCCGTGATCTACTTCTTCTTCGCGTACCGGATGAGCGTCGCCTCCCGGCAGCTCGAGCGGCAGCTCGGCGTCGGCGTACGGTGACGCCGAACCGCGGCGCGGCGCCCGCGATGCGCCGCAACGGAGGATCCGCATGAGCGACACCGTCGCCGCCAACGTCGTGAGGGCCGATGCTCCCGATGGCGGGCAGAAGATCATCGAGATGGAGCGCGTCAACAAGTGGTTCGGCGATTTCCACGTGTTGCGCGACATCTACCTGTCGGTCAACAAGGGCGAGGTCGTGGTGGTGATCGGGCCGTCCGGCTCGGGGAAGAGCACCCTGATCCGCTGCATCAACAGGCTCGAGGAGCATCAGGAAGGGAAGATCGTCGTCGACGGCGTCGAGCTCACCGACGACGTGCGCGCGATCGACAGGGTGCGGCGCGAGACCGGCATGGTCTTCCAGTCGTTCAACCTCTTCCCGCACCTCACCGTGCTCGAGAACATCACGCTGGCACCCATCCGCGTGCGCAAGTGGAAGAAGAGCCAGGCGGAGGAGCGGGCGATGTTCTACCTCGAGAAGGTGGGCATCCCCGAGCAGGCCCGCAAGTACCCTGGCCAGCTCTCGGGCGGCCAGCAGCAGCGCGTCGCGATCGCCCGCTCCCTGACGATGGGGCCCAAGGTGATGCTCTTCGACGAGCCCACCAGCGCGCTCGACCCCGAGGTCATCGGCGAGGTGCTCGACGTCATGGTCGCTCTCGCACGGGAGGGCATGACGATGATCGTCGTCACGCACGAGATGGGCTTCGCTCGCGAGGTCGGGGACCGCGTCGTGTTCATGGACGCCGGGCAGATCGTCGAGGTCGGCACGCCCGAGCACTTCTTCCAGAACCCGCGCGAGGCTCGCACGCGTGCCTTCCTCTCGAAGATCCTGTGACGGGTGTCCCGGTCCCGCGGTATGTCACAACGCCGTGACGAGCGCTTACCTACACTGAGAGCATCATGAGTGACGCTTCGTCGCGCGGCGTGCGGATCGCCGACCTCCTGAAGACGATGGTGGCGCGGGGCGCCTCCGACATCCACCTGCAGGCCGGCGCGCCCCCGCACCTGCGCGTCGACGGCGACCTGCAGGCCTACGAGGGCGTGCCCCCTCTCACGCCGGAGCAGACGGAGCAGATCGCTCTGGCGATGATGAGCGAGTCCCAGCGCGACCTGTTCCGGCACAGGCACGAGGTCGACTTCGCGTTCAACATCCCCAACATCGCCCGCTTCCGCTGCAACGTCCTGCGCCAGCGCGGCTCGGTCGGGGTCGTCATGCGCGTCATCCGCGACGCGATCCCCAGCTTCGAGGCCCTGGGCCTGCCCAATGCGGTGGTCACCGAGCTGGCCAGCCAGCCCCGCGGGCTCGTGCTCGTCACCGGACCGACCGGCTCGGGGAAGACCACGACGCTCGCCGCGATGGTCGACTTCGTCAACCGTCGCTTCAACAAGAACATCATCACGGTCGAGGACCCGATCGAGATCCTGCACCGCAACCAGAAGAGCCTCGTCGTGCAGCGCGAGATCGGGCTCGACACCTCCGACTTCGTGGGCGCCCTCAAGTACGCCATGCGCCAGGACCCGGACGTGATCATGGTCGGCGAGATGCGCGACAAGGAGACGGTCGAGGCGGCCCTCTCGGCGGCGCAGACCGGTCACCTCGTGTTCAGCACGCTGCACACGCTCGACGCGATACGCACCGTCAACCGCATCATCGACTTCTTCCCCCCTCACGAGCGCGATCAGATCCGGATCCTGCTGGCCGACTCGCTGCTGGGCATCCTCAGCCAGCGCCTGCTGCCCCGCGCCGACGGTCCGGGCCGAGTGCTCTCGGTCGAAGTCCTGGTCAACACCCCGCTCATCCGCGACTACATCAAGGACGAGGAGAAGACGCCCCTGATCAAGGAGGCGCTGATGCAGGACAACCTGCGCGGCATGCAGACGTTCGACCAGCACCTGGTCGAGCTCTACCTCCACGGGCGCATCACCCTCGAGGACGCCACCTTCATGGCCACGTCCCCGCACGAGTTCCGCCTCATGGTCACGCAGCAGCGAGGAGGCTTGGGCCTCGACGAGGAGCGCCAGTTCGAGAGGTTCTCCCAGCCTCGCAGCCCGCTGGGCTGAGGGCCGGCTTCAGGGGCTCAGCGGCCTAGGACCGGCACGCCCGGCCTGAGCTCCACGCGCCCGACGACCTCGCCGCTCAGGTCGTGGTCGTCCGAGCCCGTTACCCTGACGCGCACCACGTCGCCGATCTTGACGGTGCCGTCCCCAACGGCGCGCACGACGCCGTCGATGTCGGGGGCGTCGCGCTGGCTCCTGCCGACGACCTCGCCCGGCAGCTCGCCGTAGTCGTCGACGATGACCTCGGCCACGGTGCCCACCTTGGCGGCGAGCTTCTCGCGGCTGACGGCCGCTTGCAGCTCCATCAGCCGCGCGTAGCGCTCCCGCTTGACCTCCTCGGGCACGGCGCCCGCGATCTGGTTGGCGTCGGCACCCTCGACCTGGCTGTAGGTGAAGGCGCCGACCCGGTCGAGGCGGGCCTCGGCGAGGAAGTCGAGCAGCTCGACGAAGTCGGCCTCCGTCTCGCCCGGGAAGCCCACGATGAACGTCGAGCGGAGGGTGATGTCCGGCCTCACCGCGCGCCAGCGACGGATCGTCTCGAGGTGGCTGACCGCCCCGCCGGGCCGGCGCATGGCGCGCAGGACGCGTGGTGAGGCGTGCTGGAGCGGGACGTCGAGGTAGGGGAGGACCTTGCCCTGAGCCATCAGCTCCACGAGGCGGACGACGTGTGGGTACGGGTAGACGTAGTGGAGCCTGAGCCAGACGCCCAGCTCCGAGAGCTCGGTGACGAGGTCGACGAGGTGCGCTCTCAGCTCCCGGCCGTCGAGCTGCGAGGTGGCGTGCCGTAGGTCGTTGCCGTAGGCCGAGAGGTCCTGGGCGATGAGCAGCAGCTCCTTCGCGCCG
>JBIQIQ010000103.1:1176-8523 GCA_044507975.1 Deinococcaceae bacterium | reverse complement strand
CCCGGCCAGGCGAAGACCGTCTCGGTGATCACCGAGCCGGCGAGCAGCCGCGGGAGGGCCACGCCCAACAGGGTGATGACGGGCAACAGGCTGTTGCGCAAGGCGTGCCGGCGGAGCACGTGCCCCTCGCGCACGCCCTTGCTGCGGGCGGTGCGCACGTAGTCCTGGCGCAGCTCGTCGAGCACGGCGCTGCGCACGTGCCTCACGAGCTCGGCCGCGCCCGTCAGCACCAGCACCGTGACGGGGAGGACCAGGTGGCGCAGGCGGTCGACGAGCTGCGGCCAGCCGGTGAGACCCGCCGCGTAGCTCTCGAGCCCGGAGGTAGGGAACCAGCGCAGCTCGAGCGAGAAGACGTAGATGAGGGCCATGGCCGTGAAGAAGCTCGGCACGCTGATGCCGGCGAACGCAGCGCCGGTCACGCCGTAGTCGAGCACGGTGTAGGGGCGGGCCGCCGTCACGGTCCCGAGCCAGATGGCCAGCGCCAGGGTGACGGCGAACGCCGTGCCCATGAGCAGGAACGTCGGCCCGATGCGGCTGCCGACGAACGCCGCCACGGGCCGACCGGTACGGAAGGAGTAGCCGAGGTTGCCGCGCGCCACCTCACCCACCCAGCGCGTGTACTGGACGTGCGCGGGCTGGTCGAGCCCGAGGCGCTCCTCGGCGGCGCGCAGCTGCGAGGGCGGGATGTTCGGGTCGATGAACGTCTGCATGGCGTTGCCCGGCGCCGCCACGCTGATGCCGAACGCCACGAACGACACCAGCACCAGGATGACGGCGCTCTGCGCCAGGCGGTTGAGGAGGAAGGGCAGCATCGACCTCGCGGCCGGCCGTCAGGGGCGGGAGACCGGAGCCTGCCCGCCCCTCGCGTCCGCGGCCTCGCGCCTCTCTAGCGCACGGACCAGTTCGCTACGTTCGCGTTCACGCCGCGCACGTCGGGTTGGAAGCCCTCCAGGCGCGCGCCCACCCCGTAGAGCTCCTGCGCCTGGTACAGCGGGACCCACGCCAGCGACTCGCGCATCAGCCTGCCCACCTCCTGGTAGACCTGGCTGCGCTCGTCCTGGTCGAGGGTGACGCGGCCCCGCAGCATGAGCTCCTCCACCTCGGGGATGTCGACGCCGATGAAGTTGAAGCCGTTGGGCGGCATGTCGCTGGGGATGAGGTAGCTCAGGTACTCGTTCGGGTCGCGCTCGATGCCGTAGCCGAGGAGGAAGAGGTCGAAGTCTTCGGTCGTGACGGCCCGCGGGGTGCCCTGGGCGTCCTGGGGCATGAGGTGCGTGACGAGCGTGGCGAAGTCCATCGTCTCGATGTCGACGCGCACCCCGACCTGCCGCAGGTTCGCCTGGATGATCGGCGCCGTGCGCTCGCGCACCTGGTTGCCCGTGGGCACGTAGAGCGTGAGGGCGAGCTCCTGGCCGTCCTTGGCGCGGTACTGCCCCGACTGCGTCCAGCCGGCCTCGTCGAGGAGCGCGCGCGCCGCCTCGGGGTCGTGCTCGATGGCCTCCACGTCCTGTGGGTACGACCAGTGGTTCGTCGGGAAGATCGTGTCGAGCTTGCTGCCGTAGCCCTGCAGCAGCCCGTCGACCATGGCGTCGCGGTTCACAGCCAGCGCGATCGCCTGCCGGACCGCGGGGTCGGCCAGGATCGGGTTGCGCAGGTTGGTGCCGATGTACTGGAAGCTGAGGGCGTCGACGACGTGCAGCTCGAGGTCGGGGTTCGACTCGACGCTCGCCGCGCCGTCGATGGGGACGGGCGCCGCGTCGAGCTCGCCGCTCAGGAGCGCGGCCAGCATCGTGTTCTGGTCTCCGAAGCGCACGATGAGGCGGTCGAGGCAGGGCCGGCCTTCCCAGTAGCCGTCGAACGCGCTCACCTCGATGAACTCGCCGGGGCGGTACTGCTGGAACACGAAGGGGCCCGAGCCGAGGGGCTCGCGGTTGGTGACGTCCTCCTGCCACCTCGCCACCTCGACCGCGCCGTAGACGTGCTCGGGCAGGATGAACACGCCGCCGATGACCGGGAGGAACGGGGCGAACGGCTCGGTGGTGGTGAAGGAGACGGTGCGGTCGTCCAGGACCTGGATACCGCTGACGGAGTCGGCGCTGCCGGCGTTGTAGTCCTGAGCGCCTTCGAGGATGCTGATCTCGGCGAAGCGGCCGCCCGGGTACTCGGGATGGGCCATGGCGGTGAACGTGAACGCGACGTCGTCGGCCGTGACCGGCTCGCCGTCGTGCCACGTGAGGCCCTCACGGAGCGTGAACGTGAGCGTCCGCGCGTCCTCGGAGGCCTCCCACGACTCGGCCATGTCGGGCTCGAACGCCAACGTCTCGGTGGGGCGGATCAGACGCGCGAAGACGAGCTCCTGGATGTTCGTGTCGTAGGTGGTCGGGAAGATCAGGGGGTTGAGGTTCCCGGGCTCGCTCCACTGCGCGATCGTCGCCGTGCCGCCCTGGGCCGCGCAGGTCCGCTGGACCGCGTCGCCCTGCGCGTACGCCGACGCGCAGGCCACCACCACGGCCAACAACAGGCTCCTCGTCAAGGTCCTTCTGCTCATGGCTCCTCCTCCGTGCATCACCTTCAGGGAAGGCGGTCCGTACGCGGTCAACGTGGGCCGGATCCGGGCCACCCTCACCGGCCGGCCACCCACAGCTCGGTCTGGCGCTCGCTCAGCCACCTGGCGCCGTCCGCGGTGACGACGACGTTCTCCTCGACGAGCATCGACGGCTGCGGCGACATCAGGATCGTCGGCTCGATCGTGAAGACGTTGCCCTCCTCGAGCTCGCCGTAGGGGGCATCGCCGTAGCGCTCCCACTCCGGGCCGAGGATGGTGCCGCCGTCGTGGACGTGCCTGCCGATCTGGTGCCCGGTGGCGTGGCTGATCTCCGGGTAGCCGTTCGCCAGGTGAACGTCGCGGGCCGCGCGGTCGACCTCGTGCCCCTTGACGCCCGGCCGGATGGCGGCAAAAGCCGCCTCGATCGCCTGCTTGGCGGACGCGAACGCTCGGCGCTCGGCCTCCGGCGGCTGTACCTCGCCGTCCCCGGGCACGTAGACCGTGCGCGCGATATCCGAGTGGTAGCCCTCGTGCTCGAGGCCGTGGTCGAGGATGAGCAGATCGCCAGGCTCGAGGCGGTCGTCGCCCGGCGCGCGGTGCGCCAGCCCGACGCGATTGATGCACACGAGTGGCCCACCGTAGTCGCCGAGGTGGACCCCGAACCCGAGCTCCGACGCGATCGCCTTCATGAGGTCCTGGACCTCGCGCTCGCTCATCCCGGCCTTCAGCTGCGGCCGCAGCCGCTCGTAGAGGCGCCCGCTGCCCGCGATGGCGGCCTCGATGCGCGCTACCTCCTCGGGCGTCTTGCGCCCACGTACACGCTTGAGGAACGGCTCGCTCGACTCGATCGTCGCTCCGGGCACCGCCTCGGAGACGAGGCGGGAGACGCGCAGGAAGTGACCGTGCGAGATGCCGTCGCACAGGACGTCGCGCTCGCTGTAGTTGAGGTAGACGGTGCCGGGGGTCAGCTCCCTCAGCCAGGCGCCGAAGCCCTCGGCGAAGGAGCGGTCGTAGCCCCTGAGCTCGTCGATCACGCCGAGCCGCTCGACGTGCCCGACGTCGTAGTTGGCCACGAGGGCCAGGCGGCCGCGCTCCGGGTGGAGCATGAACGCCGCCTCCCCGCTGACGCCGGCGTCGAAGACGAGCTTGACGGCCGGGTCGCTGCCCTCTCGCGTCGGAAAGACCCACAGGTCCTGCTGGGGGACGAACTCGAGGGCCTGGCGGGACTTCTCCTGCCCGAGTCGGGACATCGCACCTCCGGGGTCGCTCTCTAGACGTGGCGTCCGGCGGGCCCGGGAGGGGCGGCCGCTGCGTCGAACGTGCTAGGCAGGATATGTAGGTCGCCGGCCGAAGTCAACAAATTGAACGAGTTTCAATATGGGGCGTCGTGGGGGCTCGTGCCCCTCAGTCGACCCAGGCGCTGCGGCCGGCGATGCGCACGTGCGCCACCGCCCTGTTGTTGTCGGTGCGCAGCTCCGCGATCTCGCCAGCGGGGTTCGCGATGTTCACGAGCGCGTAGCGCCCGTCGGGCAGGCCGTCGATGACCAGGTCCTGCTCGTAGAGCTGCGCGGCGTAGACGTCGCCATAACCGGGCGAGATGCCCTGTATCTCACCTCGGCAGTTCACCGGGTAGACGCCCTTGGTCTCGTCGACCAGGTCCTCGTCGACGACGACGTTGTCCATCAGGCAGAACCCCACCTTGGCGTTCTCGGCCACGAGCTCGTCCTTCTCGCCGCCCTCGGTGAGGGACCAGAGCTCGTAGCGCGCGAAGGCCGCCAGGTGCAGGTGACCGTGGCGGTGGTCGAACTGGAAGGTGCCGACCGGCCCGCCTTCGACGACGTCTCCGGCGCGCGTGTGGAACGTCTGGTAGACGCTCAGCTCGCCGGAGTCCGCGTCCTCGTGGCCGCGCACCTCCAGGGGGCCGGGGCCCGCGTTCCAGATCGTGGTCGTGAACTTCAGCCGGCGGTCTCCCCCGCCGTCGGTCTGGTCGACGATGTGGAGACCGCTCGGCTCGAGGACCCTCAGGTCGGGGAGCAGGGGCCTGGCCACGAGAGCCTGCTCATCGCCGGCGGGGGCGGGGTGGTCCTGGGCCGGCAGCACGGCGGGCGGTTCGGACGCGGGAGAAGCCTCCGCTGCGTGTGACACGTGTGACGTGACGGCGGCCGGGTCGAAGACCGGCGCGAGGGCCTCTTCACCCTGCCACTCGGGGCTGAGCGCGGCGATGCCCAGCGACCCTGCGACGATGGCGCCGACCAGGGCCAGCGAGCGCGCGGCCTCACCGCCCGCGCGCCTGCGCGTCTTATTTGGTCGCTGCCTCTCTCCCACGTTCCACCGCTCGGTCCCGACGCTGGGTCGTCGCACCGATGATGCAGGTCGAGCGTGAGTGCGTGGTGGACGCGCGCCACGCTCAGGGCAGCGCGAGCAGCAACACGAGCGGCACCGACGCTGTCATGAGGTTGGTCACGAAGTGAGCGACGATCAGCGGCATCAGCCGCCGCTGGCGGCGGTAGATGACGCCGGCCGTGGCGCCCCAGGCGGTGAACGCGGCGGCGTACACGGCCATCGCCGCGGGGGTGGGAGCTAGCAGCACGTGTTGTGCTCCGAAGAGCAGGGCGGGCAGCAGCACGACCAGCCAGGCGGGCGAGCCGCGCTCTTCGAGCTCGGTCTGGGCGTGGCCGCGGTAGTAGAGCTCCTCGACGGGGGCGTTCGTGAGCGGGAACAGCACGGCGACCAGCGCCGCGAGGACGAGCGAGACGGCCGGCCCGAGCTCGAGCTGGGCCGAAGGAGGCGGGACGAAGATCGTCTCCCACGCGCCGGCGTAACCCGCCGGACCGTGCAGCAGCAGGACGACCAGGTTGATGGCCGCGGCGAACGGCACGAACATGACGAAGAGCCAGAGGAGGCCGTAGCCGGCGTCGCTGCGGCGCAGCCATGGGCGTTCGCCGAGGAGGCGCCGTACCCTTCCGCCGCGTGCGAGCAGCGCGAGGCATACGAGGTTGACCGGGATGAAGTAGAGCGCCGAGAGCTGGGGCGTGAGGTTAAGGGAGAACGGTACGCCGGCCGCCGCGCTCAGGACCCCGGCCGTAGCCGCGGCGCCCGCTGCCAGGAGCGCGATGCGGGTGAGGACGAGGGTCACGCTCGAACCCTAGCCCATGTGCGAGGCCCGTCCGGATTAGCCTGTCGCCAGCTCCAGCTCCCTGGAGTGCGCGTGGGCGCCCATCCTCATCAGGTAGTCGAGCACGTCACCGGCGCCGTAGCCGTCCTCGGAGCCCATGAGCGGCACGACCGCAGCGAGGTCGTCGCCGCTGGTGACCAACGGCAGCTCCTCGGCGCCGCGCTTGCGCGCCTGCCCGAGGCCGACGTCGGCCATGAGCGCGTTGCACAGGCACTTGCGTCCCACGGTGTCGGCGACGTCGCCGCCCTTGCGGACGTAGTCGGCGACCGGCTCGGAGGCGCAGCGGTAGCCGTGGCCGCCGTCCTCGGTGCGGTAGACCTCGCGCAGGTAGCCGAGGTCGCACACGCGGCGCCGGGCCTCGTACGTCTCCTGCTCGGAGACGGTGCCCTCGAGCGAGACGACCTTGAACGGGAACCCCGTGGGCGAGGCGCGCGGGTCGGTGTGGACCCTCGCCTTGCCGGCGGCGATGAGCTGGAGGACGGAGCGCTTGATGCTCTGGGCGATGCCGGACTCGCGGGCGTAGGCGAACAGCGTGCCGACCTGGATGCCGGCCGCGCCGGCGTCCTTGGCCCTCTCGAGGCCCTCCGGCGACCCGTAGCTGCCCGCCAGCCAGAACGGCACGCCGAGCTCGCGCATCTGCTCGAGGTCGGCATGGTCGCGCTCGCCGTAGACGGGCTGGCCCTGGTCGTCGAGGACCGTCTTGCCGCGCGGCGGCGCGTTGTGGCCGCCGGCGGTGGGGCCCTCCACGACGAAGCCCTCGATGGAGCCCGTCGCCTTCTTCTGGAGCATGGAGGCGAGCGAGTGCGACGAGACGATCGGCAGGAAGTCGGGCCGGCGCAGCGGCGGGTGGCCCTCGGCGCCGTAGTTACGAGGATCGAAGACGAGGCGCTCGCCCGCGTCGCGGAACTCCGCGACCTCCTCGGTGATGTCGAGCCGAAGCTCGGCGGGCTCGTGACCGGCCATGCGGTCGAGCGCGCCGGGGATCTCGCGCGGGATGCCCGCGCCCATCAGCACGTAGTCGACCCCGGCGAGCATCGACCCGTAGAGCGACGCGAGGTTGGGTAGCTGGACCTTGGTGAGCAGGTTCACGCCGACCTTGCCGCCGTGGCCCTCCTTGGCGAGGAACACCTCGACGAACGACCCGAGCATGGCGAGGCCGTTCTGGACGTGGTTGTCCTTGGCCGTCGGCATCGGCGCCCGCAGGTACGGCCTGCCGGGCTCGCGGCCGCCCTCGCGGAAGTAGCGGTCGAGGGTCGTCTTCACGACCTCGGGGAACGGGAACGCCGCCATCGCCCGGCGCACGGCGCCGCACTGGTCGCCGTCCTGCAGGCGGCGGATCATGACGGTGTCGATGCCGGTCGCCGATACGACGCCGAGTTGCCCCCGGAGGGACACGGACCGGGCGAGTCGCCAGTTGGAGACTGCGACTCCCATTCCACCTTGGATCACTGAGGCTAGGTTCAAGATTGGCCACGGTACCGCACTCTCGTGTGAGGCTGTGTACTGAAGTCGATACCAGGGAGTTCGGTTCCTGCGGGCACAGCTCGTGGGAAGTGGCTCCAAGCGCAGGGGCGGGGGCCGCATCTGGCCCCCGCCCCTGGATCCACCGGGCGCTCGAGCGCCGGAG
>JBIQIQ010000103.1:0-1076 GCA_044507975.1 Deinococcaceae bacterium | reverse complement strand
CGGGGGCCGCATCTGGCCCCCGCCCCTGGATCCACCGGGCGCTCGAGCGCCGGAGGAGGTTCGTTACTGGATGGTCACGTCGCCCGAGAGGCGCTCCGTGATGGCCGTGAGGTCGTCGCCGGCCGCGGTGCTGCCCAGGACGCCGTCGAAGGTGTTGTTCGCGGTGGCGTCGATCGGGTTGGCCGTCGCGTTGACGATGTAGGACTCGACCGAGCCGGCGAAGGTGCTGTCGCTGACCGAGGCGAGGTTCGCGTCGCCGTAAGCGAGGATCCCAGACGCCGAGTCGGTGTCGGGCGTGTACTCGAGCTGCTCGATGGTGACGCCGCTGACGGTGCCGCTGACGCTGCCGCCGAAGCGGCCCCAGTACAGGATGCCGTTCTGCCCGATCGTGCTCGTCGGGCCAGCGCCCGTGAAGGTGCCGCCCGAGACGTCCACGAGGATGTCGCCGCCGGCGTTGTAGCGGTTGCCGTCGACGATGTCGATGGCGTTCTTGTTCCAGCCGCTGAAGTCGGTGTCGACGACGGAGAGGGCCACCGTCTCGCCCGCGCTGGCGTCGACCGCCAGGCCCTGGCCCGTCTGGGCGCCGGTCTGGAGGCCGGGGCCCGCGATGTCGAGGCCCTCGATCGTCCCGCTCGAGGCGTTCCAGAAGACGAGGGCGTCGAGCTGGGACTGCCACTTGAGCCCGTCGGCCCGCACGCTGAAGCCCTCCAGCGTGACGTCCGTCGAGGCGTTCACGAGCACGACGACACCCATGTCGTCGCGGTCCTTGTGGTCGATGCCGCTGTTCAGTGCGGCGGAGGCGTTGACGACCGAGGCGCCCTTGCCGGCGCCGACGACCGTGAGGCCGGCGCGGTTCGCGACGCTGAAGCCGGCGTCGAAGGTGCCGGCGCCCAGTTCGATGACGCCACCGTCAGCAGCCGCGTCCACGGCCGCCTGGATGCCCATGCCGCCGCCGACGGAGAACCGGTTCTCGAAGGTGACGTAGCCGCTGCCGTCGACGCCCAGGTGCTGCACGAAGGCGGAGTCGCTGGTCGCCGGGCACAGGTGCAGGGCGAGGCCGACGGCGACGTCGAGGG
>JBIQIQ010000102.1:0-8552 GCA_044507975.1 Deinococcaceae bacterium | reverse complement strand
CATGGACCGACGGAGTGTAGTGGTCGCCGAAGGTAGCCGCGTATGACATATCGGACTATGGACCGTGGCCCCGCTGGACGTCGCACGGGGCGCTGCCTCGTCAGCGCAAGGGGATGCCCGCTTTCGGCAGGCGCTTCTCCAATAGGCGAACCAGTCCGGCCGAGATGAGCGTGACGACCAGGAACAGTCCGCCGACCATGGTGAGCGGCACGAAGTAGCGGAAGGTCCGGTCGCCGATGATCTTGGCGACGTTGAGCATCTCCATGACCGTGACCGCAGAGAGGATGGCGGTGTCCTTGAGCATCGACACGAGGTAGTTGCCCAGCGCCGGGACGATGCGAGGCACGGCCTGCGGGATGATGACGTCCCTGAAGGTCAGCCACGCCGGCATGTTGAGCGCCCTGGCCGCTTCCCACTGGCCGCGCGGCACCGCTTCGATGCCAGCGCGGTAGACCTCGGCCGTGTAGCCGCAGTACTGGATCCCCAAGGCGATCGCCCCCGTGAGGAACGCCGGGAAGACGATGCCGAAGTCCGGCAGCACGAAGTAGAGGAAGTAGAGCTGGACGAGCAGCGGCGTGTTGCGGGCGAACTCGAGGAAGAAGGACACCGGCCACGAGACGATCTTGAGCGGCACCATCCTCAGGAGCTGGAAGACGAGGCCGAGCACGAGCGCGATGACGAAGCCCAACGCCGTCGCCTGGACCGTCACCCACAGTCCGCGCAGGAGGATGGGGAGGATGGAGACCGCGAAGGTCCAGTCGTTCGTGGTGTCCCACTCGATGCCGAAGAGCATCAGCCGCGCTCCCTCGCCTGCGCTACGCCGACGCGGCGGGCCACGACCCGCTCGAGCCAGCGCATCAGGGTGATGAAGACCATGGCCAGCAGGAAGTAGATGATCAGCGTGGCGGTGAACGCCGGGATCGACTCGTGGGTGAGGTTGCGCACGGTCTGGGCGGCGAAGGTCAGGTCGGTGAGCGTGATGAGCGATACCAGCGCCGTGTCCTTGAGGTTCTGGACGACGAGGTTGCCGAAGGGCGGCATCATCTCCACGAGCGCCTGCGGCAGGACGACGTTCCAGAGCGTGTAGCGCTTGGTGAAGTTGAGCGCCGTCGCCGCCTCGTACTGGCCCTCGGGCACCGCCTGGATGGCGCCGCGCACGACCTCGGCTCCGTAGGCGCCGATGTTGAGGGAGAGAGCCGCGACGCCTGCGACGTAGGGGTCGAGGCTGATGCCGATGAGGGGGAGCGCGAAAAATAACCAGAACATCTGCACGAGCAGCGATGTCCCGCGGAAGATCTCGATGTATACGACAGACAGGCCGCGCACGAACCAGTTCGAGGACAGCTTGCCGATGCCTGCCGCGAACGACAGGATGCCGCCGAAGAACGTCGACAGCAGGGCGAGTTGGACGGTCACGACCGTCCCCCTCAGCAAGGGGGCGAGAAGTTGTTGAAGGTCCTCCATCTGGCCTCCTCGGCCTCAGGTCGGGTGAGGGCCCGGTGGGCCCGCCAGCGGCGGGCCCACGAGGGCGCGGGTCACTCGGCCGCGCAGAGCGCCTCGGTGGAGGCGTTAACGGCCGCGTCGATGTCCTGCTCGGTGAGCCCGTGGCTCATCAGGATGTCGCGGTACTCCTGGGTCTCGTGGAAGGCCGCGAGCGCCTCGTTGAACGCGTCCAGGAACTCCTGGTCGTTCTGGGCGAACGTGAAGGCACCGTAGGAGCGCACGACCTCGCCGTTCACGACCGGGTCCTCGAACGGCTCGGCGGCCTCGATGCGGTCGCTGGCAGCGGCGAGGCCGGCCACGGTCAGGCCGGTCGCGGCGTAGGCGTCGATGCGGCCGGCGGTGAGGGCCGAGGGCGCGTCGGCGTTCGCGTTGAGGGGCACGATCTGGCTCTCGTTGAGGCCGTACGCCTGCGCGAAGTCGAGCTGGTCGGCGCCGGAGACGATGCCCATGCGCAGGTCGGGGTTGTTCACGAAGTCGTCGTACGAGTGGATGTTCGACGGGTTGCCGGCCGCGACGAGGAAGCCTTCGCCGTAGCTGGAGTTGATCTTCGAGAACGACACCTGCTGGCAGCGCGCCGGCAGCACGGCCTGGCTGGCGGCCACGAGGTCGAACCGGTCGGCGATGAGGCCCGGGATGAGCGAGCCGAACTCCGTGACGGTCCACTCGATGTCGGTGATGCCCATGCTCTCGAGCACGGCCGTCGCCACCTCTGGGGCGATGCCGTACGCCTGGCCGCCCTCGACCCACCCGTAGGGGATCTCGTTGGCCGTGGCGATGGTGATGCCGTTCTGCTGGAAGCGTTCGACCGCCGACTGGGCGAAGCCGAAGCTCGCGGTCAGCGCCAGGGTGGCGGCGACCAGGGTAGCGATGCGGATCGCTGGTTTCACGTGTGATACCTCCGAAACGTCTAGACCTCGCGCGGCGCCTACCGCCACGCGTTCACCTCGGCACCTCTCCCGGTGGGGAGAGCCCGGGGACGCGTCGGAACGCCAGTGACCTGGCGCTCGGCGCTCCTCGCATCTGTTCCTCCTCTCCGTGCTGACGGCTTCTGGCGATGGCTTCAGGGTCCCGTGCCGCTGGCTGTGAAGCCTGCGCGGCTAATGCTGCAGTACCGCGCTCAGGAACTCCCTGGTCCTCGGGTTCTCGGGCTCGCTGAAGATCTTGGAGGGCGGGCCTTCCTCGGCCACCTGTCCCTTGTCGAAGAAGATGACGCGGTCGGCGACGTCGCGGGCGAAGTTCATCTCGTGCGTGACGATCAGCATCGTCATCTGCGTCTCGTGGGCGAGCTTGCGCAGGATGCTCAGCACCTCGCCGACGAGCTCAGGGTCGAGGGCGCTGGTGACCTCGTCGAAGAGCATCACCTTCGGCTCCATGGCCAGGGCGCGAGCGATGGCGACGCGCTGCTTCTGGCCGCCGGAGAGCTGGGCGGGGAACTGCTCGAGCTTGTCGCCCAGGCCCACCATGTCGAGGAGCTCCCGGCCGCGCTCCTTGGCCTCTGATCGGGACATGCCCTTCACGTGGACGGGCGCCTCGGTGACGTTGCGCAGGACGTTCATGTTCGGGAAGAGGTTGAAGTGCTGGAAGACCATGCCGATGTCGCCGCGCACCTCGTGGAGGTGACGCTCGGTGGCCGGCACGTCCCGGCCGTCCTTGCGCATGTGCCAGAGGGGGTTGCCGTCGACGAACACGCGGCCGCTGTCGGGCTGGACCAGGGTCATCAGCACCCGCAGGATGGTCGTCTTGCCGGACCCGCTGGGCCCGATGATCGCGACCTTCTCGTTCTCGGCGGCCTCGAAGTCGAGGTCGTCTAGCACCACCAGGTCGCCGTAGGTCTTGCGGACCTTCTCGAACCTGACCATCGGCTCGGCGCCGTCGAGCGGCGCCATAGGCTCCGCTCGGGCGTCTACGTGGGCGCTGTGCTCCGTCATGCCGCCCTCACGCGAGGACCCGGCCCGCGCGCCTCTCGGCGGTGTGGGCCAGGGCCTGCTCGAGGTCGGCGATGAGGTCCTCGGCGTCCTCGATGCCGGCCGAGTAGCGCACCAGCGTCTCGGGTATGCCCATGGCGGCCCTCTCCTCCGCGGTCAGCTCGACGTGGCTGCCGGTGCGGGGCGGCGCCACGGTCGTCTCGACGGCGCCGAGGTTCGCCGCCCTGTGCGCGAACCTGAGGCGGGGCAGCAGGTCCTTGACGGCTTCGAAGTCCCCCCGGAGCTGGAACGACAGCATCCCGCCGAAGCCGCGCATCTGGCGCTTGGCGACGTGGTGGCCCGGGTGGCTCTCGAGACCGGGGTAGAAGACGCGCTCGACGAGGTCGTGGCCCTCGAGGTAGCGCGCGACGCGCATGGCGTTGTCGTTCTGCCGCTCCACCCTCAGGTGCAGCGTCTTCATCCCGCGCAGGAGGAGGTAGGCGCTGTCCGGCGAGAGGGTGGCTCCGTTCACCTCCCGGTAGCGGAACACCCGGCCGACGAGCTCGCGGTCGCCGCACAGCGCGCCGCCGAGCGCGTCCGCGTGACCGCCGAGGTACTTCGTCGCGCTGTGCAAGACGAGGTCGGCGCCGAGCTCGAGCGGGCTCTGGTTGATCGGCGTCGCGAACGTGTTGTCGACGACCACGGTGGCGCCGCGCGCCTTGGCGCGTTCCGCGAGCTTGGCGACGTCGAGGACCTTGCAGGTCGGGTTCGTGGGCGTCTCGAGGTAGAGCAGGCCGCAGCCGGCGTCGATCGCCCGCAGGATGCTCTCCTCGTCGTCGGTGTCGCAGAGCTCGGCCTCGATGCCGAAACGCGGCACGTGGTCGAGGAAGAGGCGGTTGGTGCCGCCGTAGGTGTCCTTGACCGACACCACGCGGTCACCCGGGGAGAGCAGCGCGAAGAGCGTCGCGCTGATCGCGGCCATGCCCGTGGCGAAGCTCGTGGCCGCCTCGGCGCCCTCGAGGAGGCGCAGCTTCTCCTCGAACACCGCGGTGGTCGGGTTCGTGTTGCGGCCGTAGATGTGACCGTCGGCGTCACCCAGCGCCACGTCGCGCCAGTGGTCGACGTCGTCGTAACCGAAGGCGATGCTGTTGACCACCGGTACCTGCGTGGCACCGGCGATCAGCTCGCCTCCTTCCCCTCCCCATACGGACAGGGTCGCCCGCTTCGCGTCGTCCTCGTTCATGTCCAGCCTCCTCGTCGTCTTCGTCACGGTCGTTGCGGTCGTCTCGGGGTCTCAGGTGGGTCGGGGCAGCACCTCGAAGTCGCCAAGGTAGTCGTTGACGCGGTGGATGCAGTCGATCAGATGCCGCCTCCTGATGCCGGCGAGCGCCGGCATGTCGCCTCGCTCGAGCGCCTCGCAGACGTCCCCGATCTCATCGGCAGCGATGCGTACCTCCTCGTGCCAGTCGAGGGCAGCCAGGGCCTGGAGCCACACGCGGGCGGTCAGGTAGAAGAGGCGGTCCGCGATCTCGCGCAGCGGCTCGTTGCCGATGGCGCGGGTGACAGCGGCGTCGAAGCGCAGGTACGCGCGCGCGAACTCCCGCCGGGCCCCTGGCTCTTCCATGGCCAGCACGGCGGCATGCAGCTCCTTCAGCTCACGCACCTCGTCCACGGCCGCGGGCTTCACGCCCAGCTCGGCGATGACGTCGAGCAGCTTGAGGCGTAGAGCGTAGACCTGTTTGAGGTACATCGTGTCGATGGGTGCTACCACCGTGCCCACGCCGCGCACGACGCTCACTAGGCCGTCGAACTCGAGCCTCTGGAGCACCGTCCTGATCGGCGTGCGGCTGACCCCGAACTCCTGGGCCAGCCGGTTCTCGCTCAGCAGGCTGCCTGGTGCGTAGTCCATCAGCGCGACGCGCTCGCGCAGCGTCTCGTAGATCGACGTGAAGTCGCGGCCGGTTCGCAAGCTGTTCCCTTCGGCTGAGCTCGAGTGCTGGGCTCGGTCTGGCTTGAGGGCGTCTGGCTTCGGACGGGCTCGTGTCGCGGGAGTGGGGGCGGGTCCCTGGCAGGGCGCGGTTCAGGCGCGTCGGAACAGGATCAAGCGTTGACCGGCGCGCGCGACGGACCTAGAATGCAACTCGTACGCAAGTTGTATACAAGCTGCTGAACACCGGAGTGTAAGGGCTCGTCCCCGTGCTGTCAACCGCGGCGTTCCGCGCCGGGTGCGCTGCGTCGGAGCGCTCCGGCCCTGGAGGATCCATGCGCGAGCACGGCCAGCTGGCCTTCCCGATCGCCGAGTACGAGGCCCGTCTCGAGGCCCTGCGGACGCGCATGGACGCTGTGGGCGTGTCCGCCATGCTCACGACCACACCGGAGAACATCACCTACCTGTCCGGCTTCGAATCGCCGGGCCACTACTGGTGGCAAGGGATGGTGGTGCCCCTCTACGGCGAGCCGACCACGCTCTCGCGCCTGCTCGAGGTGAGCGGCGTGGACGCGCTCAGCTGGGTCGAGCCAGAGCACAACCTCGCCTACCGCGACGAGCAGGACCCGATGGAGGTCCTCGCCGGGCACCTGACCTCCATGGGCCTCGACAGCGGACGCGTGGGCTTCGAGCGCGACTGCTGGTTCTTCACCGCCAGACAGCAGGACGAGCTCTTCTCGCGCCTGCCCCACGTCGAGTGGGCGGACTGCTCGGGGATCGTCGAGCAGGGCAGGCTCGTGAAGTCGCAGCTGGAGCTGGAGCGCATCGCCGAGGCCGCGCGCACGACGGAGGCCGGGATGCGCGCCGGGATCGACGCCGTCAGGGCGGGTGCCAGCGAGGACGACGTCGCCGCCGAGCTGTTCGGCGCCATGATCCGCGCCGGCAGCGAGTGGCCGTCGATCGTCCCGTTCGTCTCCTCGGGCGAGCGCGGCGCGATCGGTCACGCCACCTGGCGGCACCGCGTGTTCGGCGAAGGGGACTCGGTCTTCCTCGAGGCGGCTGGCTGCCGCAGCCGGTACCACGCGCCGATGATGCGCACCGTCCTGGTGGGCGAGCCGGCCGACGGCATCGGCCAGGCGTTCGAAGCCGTGCAGGCCGCCTTCGACGCTGCCATGGCGGCCATCCAGCCCGGCGTGCCGGCGGGAGAGGTCGACAGGGTGGCGCGGCAGCTCATCGCCGAATCGGGCTTCGGCGGCACGCAGGCCTCGCGTGTGGCCTACTCCGTCGGGCTCGCCGTGCCGCCGGACTGGGGGGAAGGGCACATCCTCAGCATGAAGCCGGGCGAGGATCGTCCTCTGCAGGAGAACATGACCTTCCACCTGCTGCCGTGGGTGCAGCTCCCCGGCCACGGTGCCGTGGGCTGCACGGAGACGGTGCGCGTGACCGCCGACGGGTGTGAGTGCATCACGGAGTTCCCCCGGGAGCTGTTCGTGCGCTGATCGGCCCGCCAGCGGCTCGCAGCGTCTAGGGCAGCAAGGCTTCATGTGGTCGACCATCGTGTCGGCCCCGAGCAGGTACTCGTCCCCGCGCGCGTTCCTCTATAGTGTCGCCACCACACACGGCGCGCCCTCCCACGCGCCCAGCGCTACCCGCCGCCTCCGAGAGCGGGACCGCGCAGGAGGGTGGGATGATGCAGCAGGTCACCGGATACGTGCTGGTCGTCTTGGGCTTGATCCTGTGCCTCGCGCAGGCGCTCGCGATGCTGCGCGACGTGCTCGCGCCTCCACAGGACCCCGCCCGCGACGCCGCTCAGGTGAAGATCGTCGACATCGTCAAGCTGCTGGTTGACAAGGTGCCGGTGGCGGCCGTCGGGGTGCTGTTCGTGTGGCTGGGGGCCGCCATCCTGGGCTGGCTGGCGTGAGGTAGGCGCGCCCTGGTTTCTCGGGCGTCGGTGACGCCGATGTTAGAGTCCCGTATCTCTCACAGCCGAAGCTGGCAGCACGAGAAGGGACTCCCATGCGCACCACGTCTTCCTCCGTCCTCAGATGGCTCGGCGCCGCGGTTCTCGCGGCCCTCCCCTTCGCGGCCGCTCAGTACGAGGAGGTGGCGACCGGCACCGTCGCGGCGGTCGTCGGCGGCTCCGAGCTGACGCTGCACACCTACGCGACCTCCGTGCCCGCTGACGTGGCCGACGGCGTCGAGGACGAGCGGCAGCGCGCCATCCTCGAGAGGGTGGCCGGCACCGAGCAGCACACCGCCACGTTCATGGTGACGGAGGAGATGACGATGGGCCCGGTCGTGCTCGTGCCAGCCACCATCTACGTCACGGTGCTGGCGACCGCCCACGTCGGTCCCGACGCGACCCCGACCTCCTTCGAGATCACGTTCAGCCTCTCGCCCGACACCCTGGAGCTCGGACCGGAGGAGGACGTAGCGGTCAGGTACTCCCCGGACTCCCTCTCCTCGAGCGGCTACTACGCCCTGACGGAAGGGGCGTTGGAGCTGGGCTCGGTGCGGGTCGTAGACGCCACCACCCTGGCCATCGCCGGCTCGATCCGCGGGGTCCTCAGCTGGCAGGAGGGCTTCGAGCCCGTTCACGACCCCGACGACGCGCTGAGCATCGAGGCGACCTTCGACATCCAGCGGGTGGCGTCCTCGGATGACGCCTACGCGCTGGTCGGAGGGGAGTGACAGGCCAGCTCCGTATGCTGATCGCATGGCGGACGACCTGAGGACCTTCTACGAGCTGGTGAGGCGCACGCGGGCAGGGGTGCTCGACTGGCTCGAGTCGCTGCCGACCGAGGTGTTGAACGCAGAGCGTGACGATTTCGCGTTCGGCAGCCTCAGCCGCATCTTCAGCCACGTCGCTGAGTGCTACCTGCTGTGGCTGTCGCGCGGTGGGGTGGGATCGCCGGAGCCGGGCGTGCGGGCCGTGGACGCGGCCGGCCTGCGCGAGGCGTTCGCCCGGGTCGACGCCGCCGTCGAGCAGGCCCTGACCACGTTCGACGCCTGGGACGAACCGTTCGTCCATACCTTCGCGAACGGGTGGCAGGAGACGCTCACGCAGCGGTGGCTCGTCCTGCACCCGGTCACCCACGAGTTCCATCACAAGGGACAGGCTCTGGCTCTCGCGAGGGTCCTCGGGCACCCGCACCCAGGCAGCCCGGACACGGACCTCGTGACGCCTGGGACGGGCGCCTGACGACCTAGGGCCCTTC
>JBIQIQ010000101.1:0-8682 GCA_044507975.1 Deinococcaceae bacterium | reverse complement strand
GAGCACGCGTCCCGGCCTCGCCCTGGCGCTGACCGTGTTCCTCCTGAGCCTGGGCGGCATCCCGCCGCTGGCGGGCTTCGCCGGCAAGGTGATGGTCTTCCAGGCCGCCATCGAGGCCGGCTACCTCTGGCTCGCACTGCTGGGCATCCTCACCAGCGTCGTCGCGCTCGTGTACTACTTCCGGGTCGTGGCGGCGATGTACTTCCGGCGGCCCGAGTACCCTGCGCCCGCGTTCCGCTCGCAGGCCACGGACGTGGCCATCGCCGTCGCCGTGGGCGGCACCGTCCTGCTCGGGCTCCTGCCGGGGTGGTGGCACGACGCCGTTCGGGGGGCGGCGGTCGCCGCCCAGACCGCGCTCGGCTTCTAGCCCGTCGTACCGGTTGGGCGAGCCGGCGGCCCCCGTGGCCGCCGGCTCGCCTCTGGTGTCTCGACGCCGCCATACGGACCGCAGCGGCGTAAGAGCCCGGTCAGACGCGCGGGGCTACCCTCTCGCCAGGGGGCCTCCCAGGGCCGATCGCCTGGCCCGAGTCCGAGGGGGATGGGGAGTTCTTAGCTGTGGTCCGAACGTTGGTCGACTATCCTGCGCACGCAGTGGACCTGAGCCGCATGAAGCTCTTGCTCATCGACGACGACGAGGCGTCCCTCGTGCTCGTCAGGGGCGTACTGGAGCGCGCCGGCTACCTGCACGTGCACACCTGTGACGAGCCGTTGAGAGCCGTCGAGCGCTTCCTCGAGATCCGTCCCGACCTGATCGTCCTCGACCAACACATGCCGCGCCGCGACGGCCTGCAGGTGCTCGGCGACCTGCGGCCAGTGCTCCCCGACGCGTTCCCCGTCGTCATGGTCACGGGCGACCTGCGCCCCGAGCTGCGCGAGGCCGCGCTCGCCAGCGGGGCGAAGGACTTCCTCAACAAGCCCGTCAACCCGGTCGAGACGCGCCTGCGCATCAAGAACCTGCTCGAGACTCGCTACTACCAGAAGCAGCTCGAGGAGCAGAACGACCGTCTCGAGGAGGCGGTGAGGCGCCGCACGCAGGACCTCGAGCACTCGCAATTGGAGCTGCTGGTGAGGCTCGCCCGCGCCGCGGAGTACCGCGACGACGACACGGGCGAGCACACGTGGCGCGTCGCTCAGACCGCAGGTTCGGTCGGTCGGCGCCTGGGATTGGGCCCCGCTCGGGTGGAGATGCTGATGCGGGCCGCGAGGCTGCACGACGTGGGCAAGATCACCGTGCCCGACGCGATCCTCCTGAAGCCCAGCGGGCTGACCGAGGAGGAGTTCGAGATCGTGCGGGGCCACGCGAAGGCGGGCGCCGAGCTGCTCTCCGGGTCGCGCTCGCCGACGGTCCGGCTCGCCGAGGTGATCGCCCTCAACCATCACGAGCGCTGGGACGGGAAGGGTTACCCGAACGGTCTCTCAGGGGAGGCCATCCCCCTCGAGGCGCGCATCGTTGCGGTGGCCGACGCGTTCGACGCCATCACGCGCAAGCGTGCGCACCGGGGCGCCATGCCGCTCGCCGAGGCCGTAGCCGAGGTGTCCCGCAACGCCGGCACGCAGTTCGACCCCGTCGTGGTCGAGGCGTTCCTGCGGGCTTTCGAGGCTGGTGAGGTCGTGTGCCAGCAGGTCGGCGCCGCCTGAGCCCCCTCGCGTAGACCCCGGAGCGGGCCCTCACGTAGAGTTCGGTAGTGGTCGACCCGGTAGCGAACTACCTCGCCCTGCTGGGTGAGTTGGACCCCGTCGAGGTGCTGCAGGTCACGCCCGTACGTCTGACGGACTACGTGGAGGCCGCCGACCGAACGCTGCTCGACGAGCCTTACGGCCCAGGGAAGTGGTCGCCGCGCGAGGTCTTGGCCCATCTCGCGGACACCGAGATGGTCATGGGCTTCCGCCTGCGTCAGCTCGTGGCGGCGCCGGGCATCGAGCTGCAGCCGTTCGACCAGGACGCCTGGGCGCGGCGCTACGCGAAGCTGGACCCGACCCTCGCCGCGGAGGCGTTCGCCGCCCTGCGGGCCTGGAACCTCGCCCTGATCGCGGGTTTCTCGCTCGAGGACTGGCTGGCGGAGGCGTACCATCCCGAGCGCGGGTTCGAGAGCGCCGACCTGATGGTCCGGATGATGGCCGGCCACGACATCAACCACCTCGCCCAGCTCGGGCTCTGAGAGCCAGCGTAGACCCGTGGTAGCATCGGCGCTCATGGCAGTCGAACAGACCTTCGCGATGGTCAAGCCAGACGGCGTGCGCCGCGGCCTGACCGGAACGATCATCGCCCGTCTCGAAGCCAAGGGCTTCGCCATCAAGGGCCTCAAGCTCATGCGCATCAGCCGGGAGCTGGCCGAGCGCCACTACGGCGAGCACCAAGGCAAGCCGTTCTTCGAAGGATTGGTCTCGTTCATCACCTCTGGCCCGGTCGTCGCCATGGTCGTAGAGGGCGAGAACGCGATCCTCGAGTGGCGCAAGATGATGGGCGCCACCAACCCCAAGGACGCCGCTCCCGGCACGATCCGCGGCGACTTCGCGCTCAGCATCGACGAGAACGTGGCGCACGGCTCAGACGCCCCCGCCACCGCCGAGCGCGAGATCGGCATCTTCTTCGACCCCAGCGAGCTGGTCTAGGGATCTGCCGTGCCGGGTCTCTCGCGGGCGGTCCTGAGCCTCAAGGGCTCCTCGACGCTGGCCTTCGACAGCCGCGCCAAGGAGCTCGCGCGGCAGGGCGTCGACGTCGTCCTCATGACGGCCGGGGAGCCCGACTTCCAGCCGCCGGACCACGTGCTCGAGGCGGCCCACGAGGCCATCAGGCTCGGCAAGACCAAGTACACGCCGCCCGACGGCACCCCCGAGCTGCGCGAGGCGGTGGTCGCCAAGTTCGAGCGCGAGAACGGCCTGAGCTACGGGCTCGACCAGGTCATGGTCAGCAACGGCGGCAAGCAGGTCCTCTACAACGGCTTCCTGTCCGTACTCGACCCCGGCGACGAGGTCGTCGTCATGGCGCCGTACTGGGTCTCCTACCCGGCGCAGGTGCGCTTGGCCGGAGGGGTGCCCGTTATCGTGCCCACGCGGCCCGAGGACGGCTTCCTGCCGGACATCGATGCCGTGCGGGCGGCGTTCACGCCGCGCACGAAGGCGGTCGTGCTCAACTCGCCGTCGAACCCGACCGGCGCCGTCTACCCGCCCGAGCTCGTCAAGGCGATCGCCGAGCTGGCCGCGAGCGAGGACGTGTGGGTCTTCGCTGACGACCTCTACGAGCACCTGGTCTACGACGGGGAGTTCACGCCAGCCGCTCGCTTCGCCCCCGAGCACACGCTCGTGATCCACGGGGCCAGCAAGGGCTACGCGCTCACCGGCTGGCGCATCGGTTTCGGGGCGGGGCCGCGCGACCTCATCAAGGCGATGAACAGGCTGCAGGGCCAGTCGACCTCCGGAGCGAACTCGGTCGCGCAGCACGCGACCGTCGCGGCGCTCAACGAGGTAGAGAAGACGGCGGAGTTCCAGCGCATGACGAGGGCGGCGTACAAGGAGCGGCGCGACGTGCTCGTCGCCGGCCTCAACCGCCTGGGCTTGAGCGCGCCCCTGCCGCAGGGGGCCTTCTACGTCATGGCCGACGTGTCCGCCATCGACCCCGACGAGGGCAAGGCGGCCATACGCCTGCTCGAGGAGGCGCGCGTCGCCGTCGTGCCGGGCACCGACTTCGAGGCGCCGGGCCAGGTGAGGCTCAGCTACGCGACCAGCCTCGATCGGGTCGAGGAGGCGCTGAGGCGCATAGAGGCGATGCTGGCGGCCTGAACCCTGTGTCGAGGCTCGGGCGGCGGCCGCATCTGCCCCCGGAGCCGCGCACTAGACTCGGGGCGTGAACGGACCGGACTCCCGCTTCGAGACGATCATCGAACCCTTCCGCATCAAGGCGGTGGAGCCCATCCGCTTCACCACGCGTGCCGAGCGGGAGGCGGCGCTGGCCACCGCCGGCTACAACCTCTTCGGCCTCCACTCGCGCGACGTGCTCATAGACCTGCTGACCGACTCCGGCACGGGCGCGATGTCGAGCGCGCAGTGGGCCGGCATGATGCGCGGCGACGAGAGCTACGCCGGCAGCCCGTCGTTCTACCGCTTCGAGTCCGCCGTCAAGGCGATCACCGGCTTCGAGCACGTCCTGCCCACGCACCAGGGGAGGGCGGCGGAGCGCATCCTGGCCACGGTGGCTCTGAAGGCCGGCGACGTCGTGCCCAGCAACACGCACTTCGACACGACCCGCGCGAACGTAGAGGCCGTCGGCGCCACCGCGCTCGACCTGCCGTCGCCGGAGGCCTCGGACACTGCCAGCGACCACCCGTTCAAGGGGAACATGGACGTCGGGGCCCTGCGGCGGGTCCTCGGCGAGCGCGGCGGTCAGGTGCCGCTGGTGATGATCACGGTCACGAACAACTCCGGCGGCGGGCAGCCCGTGAGCATGGCGAACGTGCGGGAGGTGAGCGCCGCCTGCCGCGAGCACGGCGTGCCGCTCTTCATCGACAGCTGCCGCTACGCGGAGAACGCCTACCTCGTGAAGCTGCGCGAGCCCGGCTACGCGGACAGGTCTCCTCGGGAGATCGCTCAGGAGATGTTCTCCCTCGCCGACGGGGCCACCATGAGCGCGAAGAAGGACGGCATGGGCAACATCGGCGGCTTCCTCGCGCTGAACGACCCGGACCTCGCGCAGGCCGCGCGCAACCAGCTCATCCTCACGGAGGGGTTCCCGACCTACGGGGGCCTGGCCGGCTACGACCTCGAGGCGCTGGCGGTGGGCTTCGAGGAGGCGCTGGAGGAGGACTACCTCCGCTACCGGATCCGGTCGGTCGAGTACCTCGGCGAGAGGCTCCTCGGCGCCGGCGTTCCGATCGTGAGGCCGACGGGCGGCCACGCCGTCTACATCGACGCCAAGGCCCTCCTGCCGCACGTTCCGCAGGCCGAGTACCCGGCCTGGGCGTTGTCGCTCGTGCTCTACCTCGAAGGGGGCGTGCGCTCGGTCGAGATCGGTTCGGTGATGTTCGGCCGCCAGCCGGACGGCAGCGAGAGGCCGGCCAGGCAGGAACTGGTGCGCCTGGCGTTCCCGCGCCGCACCTACACGCAGAGCCACGTCGACTACCTCGCCGAGGTGATCGCCCACGTCGGGTCGGAGCGGGAGCGCGTGCGCGGGGTGCGGATGGTGGAGGCCCCGCCGGTGCTCCGCCACTTCACGGCGCGCTTCGAGCCTGTCGCCGGCTCGCTCCTCGTGTGACGGTTACCCTGCTGGGGTGCGCCTCAGCCTCGAGTTGGTGCCCCGCGACCTCCGCTCCCTGGCCGATCAGCTGAGCGAGCTGAGAGACCTTGGGCGTGTCGACACCGTCAACGTCCCCGACCTGGCCCAGTTCGAGACCCGCGGCTGGCAGGCCGCCGTCGAGACCCGCCGCGCCGGCCCGTGGTGCGCCGTGCCCCACATCCGTGCGAGGGAGGTGCTGCGCGACGCCGAGGCGGGATGGCCGGCGCTCGCGTCTCTGCAGGCCGCCGGGGTCGACGAGGTGCTGATCGTGACCGGCGACGCCGCCGCCGGCGCAGCGCCCGGCGACGACCCCGCACCCGGCGGTCCCGACCTCTGCATCGCCGCGCTGCGCGCCCTGCGGGCGTCCCAGCCCGAGGTGCGGGCCTACGCCGCCCTCGACCCGTACCGCGCCGGCTTCGCCGACGAGCTCGCCTACGTGGAGCGGAAGTTGGACGCCGGCGCCGCCGGCCTGTTCACGCAGCCCTTCTTCGACCTGCGGCTGCTGTCGGTGTGGCAGGAGCTCACCGCCGGCGTCGAGGTCTTCTGGGGCGTCACCAGCGTCACGTCCGCACGGTCGCAGCGCTACTGGCTCTCGCGCAACCGCGCCGTGTTCCCCACGGGCTTCGAGCCGACGCTCGCCTGGCACAAGGCGCTCGCGGCCCGCGCCCTCGACCACGTCGGCGGCACGAGCGGGCACGTCTACTTCATGCCCATACGCGTCGGCATCGGCGATTGGCTGGGAGACCTGCTGGCCTGAGGCCAGGCTTGCCCTGAAGGGGCCGGCCGTCAGTCGGCGGCGGCGGCTGGGGAGTACGCCAGCACCGGGGCGAGCCAGGCCTCGATCTCCCCGACGCTCTCCCCGCTGCGGGCGGCGAGGTCGATCACCTGGTCGCGGCCGATCCGCCCGACCCCGAAGTAGCGGGCCTCGGGATGCGCCAGGTAGAGGCCGGACACCGCCGAGGCGGGCGTCATCGAGAGGCCCTCCGTCAGCTCGATGCCGGTGGCGGCGGTGGCGTCCAGGAGCGCGAAGATGTCGCGCTTGGCGCGGTGGTCGGGGCATGCCGGGTACCCCGGCGCCGGGCGGATGCCCCGGTAGCGCTCCGCCACGAGCTCCTGCGGAGACAGTCCCTCTTCGGGCGCGTAGCCCCAGAGCTCGGTGCGGACGCGTTGGTGCAGGCGCTCCGCCAGCGCCTCCGCCAGCCGGTCGGCGAGCGTCGTCAGTAGGATCGCGGAGTAGTCGTCGGCCCCCGCTCGGAAGGCCGCGGCGCGGCTGGACGCCCCGTGCACGCTGACGGCGAAGGCCCCGACCCAGTCCTCGACCCCGGCGCCTTCCGGGGCGACGTAGTCGGCCAGGGCGAGGTTGGGCTGGCCGTCGCGCTTGGCCGTCTGCTGCCGCAGCGTTCGCAGCACGCGTGCGGGGCGGGAGCGCGACCCGTCGTCGTAGACGAGGATGTCCTCGCCGCGCGACGCGGCGGGGAAGAGGCCGACCACCGCTCTCGGCTCGAGCCAGCGCTCCTCCAGGGCGCGCTCCAGCATCGACTCGGCGTCGCGGAACAGGTCCCTGGCGGCGTCGCCCTTGGCCGCGTCCTCGAGGACCGCCGGGAAGCGGCCCGGCAGCTCCCACGCCGAGAAGAAGGGCCCCCAGTCGATGAAGGGGAGCAGGTCCTCGAGCGGGTAGGGAGAGAGGACGGTGACGCCGGGCGACCGCGGCGGCACGACGTGGGACCAGTCCGCGTAACGCGGCGCCCTCTCCCGGGCAGCGGCCAGGCCGAGCAGCTCCCGCGCGCCGGCTGCCGCGGCGTGCTGCTCACGGACCCGGGCGTAGAGCTCCGCCGTCTCCCGCTCGAGGGCCGGCCTCTCGGCCGTGGACAGGGCGCGAGCCACGACCCCGACGGCGCGCGAGGCGTCCGGCACGTGCACGGTGAGCCCGGCGTACTGCGGCGCGATCTTCACGGCGGTGTGGGCGCGCGAGGTCGTGGCTCCGCCGACCAGGAGCGGCAGGTCGACGCCGCGGCGGGTCATCTCGCGGGCGACGTGCTCCATCTCGTGCAGCGACGGCGTGATGAGTCCGGAGAGGCCGATGGCGCCCGCCCCGACCTCGAGCGCCGTGTCGATCACCTCGTCAGCCGGGACCATCACGCCGAGGTCGACGACCTCGTAGCCGTTGCAGGAGAGCACGACGCCGACGATGTTCTTGCCGATGTCGTGGACGTCGCCCTTGACCGTCGCCAGCACGACCGTCCCGGCTCGCGTCCTGCCGCCGAGCGCTCTCCGCGCCTCGAGGTGCGGGGTGAGGGCGGCCACCGCGCGCTTCATGACGCGCGCGCTCTTCACCACCTGCGGCAGGAACATCTTGCCGGCGCCGAAGAGGTCGCCGACGACGTTCATCCCGTCCATCAGGGGACCTTCTATGACCTCGAGCGGCCCAGGCAGCTCCGCCATGGCCTCCAGCGCGTCGGCTTCCACGTGACCGTCGATGCCTTGGACGAGGGCGTGCACGAGCCGCTCCGTCACCGGCAGCGCGCGCCACTCCTCTGCCTGGTGGCCCTGGCCGTCGGTGGACGCGTGGGCCGACCCGTAGGCGACGAGGCGCTCGGTCGCGTCGGCCCGGCGGTCGAAAAGGACGTCCTCGACCAGCTCGAGGAGCTCCGGGTCGACCTCGTCGTAGACGGCGAGGGTCTCGGGGTTGACGATCGCCATGTCGAGCCCCGCCGCCACGGCGTGGAACAGGAACGACGCGTGCATGGCCTCGCGCACGCGGGAGTTCGAGCGGAAGGAGAAGGAGACGTTCGACACCCCTCCCGAGGTGAGTGCCCCGGGCAGGTTGGCCTTGGCCCAGCGAACCGCCTCGATGAAGTCGACGGCGTAGCGCGCGTGCTCGCGCATGCCGGTTCCGACAGTGAGCACGTTGGCATCGAGGATGACGTCCTCCGGCGCGAAGGCGGCACGCTCGACGAGGAGACGGTAAGCCCTCTGCATCACCGCGATGCGCCGCTCGTAGGTATCTGCCTGGCCCCTCTCGTCGAAGGCCATGACGACCACCGCGGCGCCGAAGCGCCGAGCGACGGCGGCCTGCCGGAGGAACTCCTCCTCGCCGTCCTTGAGCGAGACGGAGTTCACGATCGCCTTGCCCTGGACGTGCTTCAGCCCCTCCTCCAGCACCGGGAAGCTCGAGGAGTCGAGCATGACCGGCACGCGTGCAACGGCGGGCTCGGAGGCAAGGAGGTCGAGGAACGCGGCCATCGTCCGGGGGCCGTCGACCATGCCGTCGTCGAAGTTGACGTCGATCGCCTGCGCGCCGCCCTCTACCTGCTCCAGCGCTATCCCCAGCGCTGCCTGCAGGTCGCCGGACACGACGAGGCGCTTGAAGCGACGGGAGCCCGTCAGGTTCGTGCGCTCGCCCACGTTGACGA
>JBIQIQ010000100.1:0-8989 GCA_044507975.1 Deinococcaceae bacterium | reverse complement strand
GCCGACTCGATCGAGTCGGCGTCGCGGACGCTCCAGGACCCCAGCCCCTCGGCGATCCGCGGCCTCATCGACCGCATCGTGGAGCAGCGGCAGCAGGACGGGCAGTTCGCCGAGAGCCATCTCAACTTCACGGATATCGAGGTCATCTCCAACACGTTCGAGCGGATGCTCACGGCGGTGCTCCACAGGCGCGTCAACTACCCGAGCGCCGAGGAGATCCGCGGGCTCAAGGTCGCGCGCGGCGTGGCCGGCGACGGCGAGGGGCGCCAGGCCCCGGCGAGGGGCACGAGGTCCCTGCGACCGCCGCCAGGGACCGAAGCCGCGAGGAGGTGAGGGGTGGCGGTCGAGGCGATCGACGAGACAGGACGGTTCCTCCGCGTCGGTGAGCTCGAACGCGCGCTGGGCGCTCTCCTCGCGGAGCTGGGTCACGAGGGGCGCGAGCTGACGCTCGTGCTGGTCGATGACCCCGCCATCGCGCGCCTCAACGAGCGCGACCGCGGCGTGAGCGGTCCCACGGACGTGCTCTCCTACCCGACGCACGAGCCCACGGACGTCGGCTTCCCCGAGGTTCCGCACCTTGGCGACGTCGTCGTCAGCGTCGACACCGCCGAGAAGCAGGCCGCTGCTGCCGGGCACGACCTCGAGACGGAGCTGGTCACGCTCGCGGCGCACGGGCTCACCCACCTGCTGGGCCATGACCACCGGACGGAAGCGGACTGGCGCCCGTTCTACGCCGCGCAGGCGCGGGCGGTCGCGCTGCTCCGATCAGGCGACGGGTCAAGATAGGGAGCGATGACCCTGAGCAGAGCTCGTTTGGGGAGGTCGTTCGCCGTGGCCGGCTCCGGTCTGGCGCGGGCGTGGGCTACCCAGCCGAACCTCAGGCTCGAGGTCGCCATCGGCGTGATCGCGCTCGGGCTCGCCGTCTGGCTCGAGGCCCCCGCCGCCCCGATCCTCCTCGCCTGCGCGCTCGTGCTCTCGCTGGAGCTGATGAACAGCGCGATCGAGGCGGTCGTCGACCTCGCCTCGCCGCACCACCACCCGCTGGCCGGCCGCGCGAAGGACCTGGCGGCCGCGGCCGTCCTGACGAGCGCGATCGGCGCCGTGATCGTCGGACTCGTCGTGCTCGGCCCTCCCCTGCTGGCCCGCCTCGGGGCCCTGCCGGGGTCGGGATGAGCGGCGCGGGAAGGGACGCGGCGGCCCGTGCCGCGAGCGCTGCCGGCGTGCCCTCCGACCTGCTCGCCGCGGCCAAGGCGGCCTTCGGGAACGCCTACGCGCCATACTCCCGCTTCGGTGTGGGAGCGGCCCTGCGCTCGGACGACGGCCGCGTCTTCGCGGGGGCCAACGTCGAGAACGCCAGCTTCGGCCTCACCCGCTGCGCGGAGCAGTCGGCGGTCCAGGCCATGGCGACGGCGGGCGCGAGGCGCTTCAGCCAGGTCGTCGTCTACACGGAGACCGACGAGCCCTCCTCACCCTGCGGCGCTTGTCGACAGGTGATGGCCGAGTTCGCGCCGGAGGCCGAGGTGTTCCTCGTCAACCACCGTGGCGACGTGCTGGCGACGACGGTCTCCGGCCTGCTTCCCGGAGCGTTCGGACCCGAGAAGCTGCCGTCCTGAACGGCTAAACTCGGCTTCACCCAGGGGCTCAGGCTTCTCACCGGTCGCGGTTATACTGCCGCGTCATGCCGATCAGCGCGCAGTACATCACCCGTCTCCTCATCGTGCTGGGGGCGGCTCTCCTACCTCTGGCCGCAGCCCAGGTCACCCGCGTCGCGGTGTTCCCTTTCGACGCCGCCACGCAGGCTCAGGCCTACCAGCTCGGCCTGCCCAGCGCCGTGCAGCGCGCTCTGAACCAGCTTCCCAACGTCTACGCGCCCCCGGTGGGCGACGTCGCCCTGGTCGCCAACAAGGCCCTGGGCGCCGAGCTCGACCCCGACGAGGTCGTCGGCCGCCTCTTCGACGCCGGGGCGCTGGTCACGGGCCAGGTCGGCCTCGCAGCTGGCGGGGGCGTGCAAGCCACCGTCAACGTGGAGGTCGCCGGAGCCGTACAGACGGTGCAGGCCACCGGCGCAGACCCGGCGGCTCTCGCGGTCAGCGTGGCGGAGGGCGTGGCGCGCATCGTCGCGCCCAACGCACCTGCCGCCGCCCTCGACCGCCTGCGCGCCACGGCCGGCGACAGCCCGTCGCTGCCTAGCCTCGGCCCCACGGGGCTCTCGGCATCTGGGCTACCAGGAGCAGCTGCCGCGGAGCTGGCCGTGGCTGCCGACCTCGACCCCCAGTCGGCGTGGGTGCTCAGCGAGCACGCCAAGGCCGTCGCCCTGGCGGGCGACCTGGCCGCCGCCGCCGAGCTGGCCGCGAGGGCCGCCGCTGCCGCGCCGGAGGACGCCGAGGTGCAGGCCACCGCGGGCGTCGTGCTCAGGTCCGCGGGTCAGGCCGACGAGGCGGCGGGCGCGTTCTCTCGCGCCCTGGCGACGAACCCCTCGCACGCCATCGCCTTGGTCGGCAGGGCCTCGCTCCCCGAGCTGACCGGGTCGGACGCCGTCGCCGACCTGCAGGCCGCGACCGCCGCCTACCCGCGGTTCGTAGACGCCTACCTCAGGCTGGCCGAGCTCGAACCCGACGCGGTCAGGGGCCTCCAGACCCTGCGGCGCGCCGAGCGCTTCGCCCCCGAATCGCTGCTCCTGAGAGGCACGATCGTCGACCTGCTCGTCGAAGGCGGCCGTGCGAACGACGCCCTCGCCTACCTCCAGCAGGCGGTCCAGGAACCCCTCGCCCGCTCCGCCGCGCTCTACGGCCTGGCTCGCGTGCTGCCGAGCTCGCACGCCCAGCAGGCGCTGGCGCTGGTCTCCCAGGGTGAGGAGCTCTACCCGGAGAGCACGGAGCTCAAGGTCGCGCGGGCCGACCTGCTGGTGAAGACCGACGACCCTGCGGGTGCGGCCGAGCTGTTGCGGCCCGTCTACGACGCCAACCCGTCGAACCGCGAGGTCGGCGCGATGCTGGCCGTCGCGCTCGCGCGCTCCGGCGACCTGGAGGGCGCGCGGCAGGTGTACGAGGCGCAGCGCGGCTCGGGAGCGCAGGTCGAGCGGGGCTTGGCCGAGATCTACCTGGCCGCCGGCCGGGCCGCCGGCGCGCTGCAGCTCCTCGAGCCTCTCGCTCAGGCCGAACCCCAGGACCCGCAGCTGCAGGCCCTCTACGGCACGGCCCTCATGCGCATGGGACGGCTCGACGACGGCCGGGCCGCCCTGGACCGGGCGCTGGAGCTCGACGCCGGCAACGCGCTCGCGCAGCGCAGCCTCTCCCTCCTCGAGCAGCAGAGCCAGCTCACGGGCGACGCCGACGTGACGTTCACCGAGGAAGCCGGTGTGGCGTTCCAGCAGGGCCTCTACGCGCTGGACGTCGGCGACTACGCCGCTGCGCGCGACGCGTTCGACCGCTCCCTGAGCGTCCAGTCCGGCAACCCCCTCGCGGCCTTCTACCGCGGCTACACGCGCCAGCTAGCCGGCGACGACCGCGGCGCCATCAGCGACTACCTGACGGCCCTGGAGGGCTTCCCGCAGAGCGACATCGTCCTGAACAACCTCGGCTACGCCTACCTCCTCACCGGTCGCCACGACCTCGCGCTCACGAACCTGCGGAGCGCCATCGCCGCCAACGACGCCAACGCTCAGGCCCACCTCAACCTCGGCCTCGTCTACATGGCGACCCAGAGCTACGCGCAGGCGTTGGCAGCGTTCGAGGCGGCGGTCGAGCGCGACCCGGCCCTGGGCACGACCCTGCAGGAGCTGATCGCCACCGCGCGGCAGCGAGCCGGTCAGTAGGTTCCCCTCGGGCCGCGGCGCGCGGCCCGGCGCTAGCATGGGCGACATGGTCATCAGGGACGAGGTCAGGCGGCTGCCCGCCTACCGCTTCACGCATCACGCGCAGCCGATCAAGCTCGACCAGAACGAGTCTCCGGACGACGCGCCCGAGGTGGCGGGTCGGGCAGCCGCGCGGCTCGCAGGCACGCCTCTCAACCGCTACCCGGGGCTGAGGCCGGTCGAGCTCGAGCGCGCCCTCGCGGACGCGGTCGGCTGGGACCCCGACGGCGTGGTGGTGGCGAACGGCTCGAACGTGCTGATACAGGCCCTCGTCATAGCCGCCGGCCTCGGCCGTAGCGTGCTTACCGTGGCTCCGACCTTCGGCGTCTACCGCTCGCAGGCCGAGCTCTTGGGAGCGGACCTGGTCGAGGTCCCGTTGGGGCCGGCTTTCTCACTGCCGACCGACGCGCTCGTCGCCGCGCTCGAGAGCCGCTCCGGCGTCGCGTTCCTCGCCGACCCGGCGGCGCCCACCGGCGACCGCATGGACGGCGCCGGCGTCGCCCGCTTCGTCCGGGCCGCGCACGACACCGGGCGCTGGCTGACGGTGCTCGACGAGGCGTACGCCGAGTTCGCTGGCTTCGACCACCGCGAGCTGGCCCGCGAGATGGGGAGCGTGGTCCTCCTGCGCACCTTCTCGAAGGCCGCTGGCCTGGCCGGCGCCAGGCTGGGCTTCGCGCTGGCGGAGCCCGAGCTGGCCACGCACCTGCGCAAGGTCCTGCTGCCGTTCTGCGTCAGCTCCCTCCAGGTCGCGGCCGGGCTGGCTGCGCTCGAGCGCCCGGACCTGCTCTCGGCGCGCGTCGCGGCAACGGCCGCCGAGCGCGAGCGCCTCAGCGCGGCGCTGGCGCGTCTGCCCGGGGTGACGGTCTACCCCAGCGTCACGAACTTCGTGCTCTTCCGTGTCGCGGACCCCGCGGCGGTTCACGCGGCGCTCCTCGATCGCGGCATCGTGATCCGGCGCCAGGACCACCTCCCGTACCTGGAGGGATGCCTCCGGGTGAGCGCAGGGCAGCCCGCCGAGAACGACGCCTTCCTGGCGGCGCTCGAGAGCGCCCTGGCGACGGAGGTGAGCGCGCGTGGCTAGGCGGGCGGAGGTAGAGCGCGCGACGAGCGAGACCCGCCTGCGGGCCGCGGTGGACCTCGATGCCGCGCCGCCCGAGGACGCTCCCGCGGCCGCCACGGGACACGGGTTCCTCGACCACCTCCTCGAGCAGCTCGCGCGGCACGGGCGCTTCGACGTCTCCGTCACCGGCGAAGGGGACCTCCACGTCGACGTCCACCACCTCGCCGAGGACGTGGGCATCACGCTCGGCCAGGCGGTCCACCGGGCGCTGGGCGACCGCGCCGGCATCGAGCGCTACGGGGACGCGTTCGCTCCCATGGACGAGACGCTGGCGCACGTCGTCCTCGACCTCTCCGGCCGGCCGTACCTCGCGTTCGAAGCGCGGGGCTTCGAGGGCGAGCCCGGTGGCTTCAACGCCTTCCACCTGCGCGAGCTGCTGAGGGGCTTCGCGAACCACGCCGGGGCTACCGTCCACGTGCGGGTGCTGGCGGGCGAGGAGACGCACCACGTGTGCGAAGCGGTCATGAAGGCGTTCGCGCGCGCACTCGCCGCGGCGACGCGCGTCACGCACTCCGGTCTGCCCTCCACCAAGGGCCTCCTCTGATGAGGACCGTCGTGCGCACCAGCGTCATCGACTACGGGGCCGGGAACATCTCCAGCATCGCCCAGGCCCTCGCTCGCGCCGGCCTGGAGCCGGTGGTGACCTCCGATCCGCGCGAGGCCGCCGGCGCCGACCTACTCGTCCTGCCTGGCCAGGGCCGCTTCGGCCAGGTCGCTAACGCCTTCCAGGCCTCGGGCTTCGCCCCGTTGGTGCGCGATCACGTCGCTTCCGGTAGGCCGTTCCTGGGCGTGTGCGTCGGCCTCCAGCTGCTGCTGGAGGGCTCGGAGGAGGACCCGGGCGTGCCGGGCCTCGGCCTGGTGCCGGGGACCGTCAAGCGCTTCGCTGGCGAGGTCCGCCTTCCTCAGATGGGTTGGAACCGCCTGTGGCCCAGCGGCGACCCGCCCCTGCTGGCGGGCCTGGCGCCGGGGGCGTACGCCTACTTCGCGCACTCCTACTACGCCGTCCTGGAGGGCGATGCCGCGCGGGCGCCCGGCGCCGACACGACCTACGGAGGCACGACCTACCGCAGCGCCTTCTCGCTCGGGAACCTCCACGCCACGCAGTTCCACCCGGAGAAGAGCCAGGAGGTGGGCCGAGTGGTGCTGGCCAACCTCCGCCGGGCCGTCGTCGAGGCAGCGGTAGCGTGAGACCCTTCAAGGCCCTCGCAGCCTGCCTGGCCGGCGCCCTCTTGGCAGCCGCCGCCGCTCAGGACCTGTGGGCGGTGCAGGTCGTGGCGCTGCGCGACTACCGGGAGGCCCAGGCCGCCACGACCGAGCTGGCCCGTCTCGGTTTCCCCGCCTACTCGGAGTTCGCCATGAACCGCGGTCAGCAGTTCGTGCGCGTGCGCGTCGGCTGCTTCACGACGCGGGAGGCGGCCGACGCGATGGCGACGGCGATGCGCGGCCGCGTAACGGCCGACGCGCAGCCCGTGGAGCTCAGCCCCACCGCCAGCGCCGCGGACTGCGCCGAGGAGGCCGTGGGCTTCCTCAACGGCTACGACTGGGAGCTCCAGGACGCCGGCGGGCCGGTGTCGTTCGGCGTATCGGTCGCCGGCGTGGCGGCCTCGGTTGTCCACGACGGCGAGCGCTGGCGCATGGTCCAAGACGACGGCCAGGCGCCTCCGCTCAGCCCCGCGGCCGGGTCCGGCGCGGTGAGAGAGACGAGCATGGGCGGGGTGCCCTTCGCTGTCTTGGAGCGGTCTGGCACCCCGCTGGTCCTGTGCCCGGGTCGCCTACTGGCGCAGGTGGGCGCGGTCGCGATCGTCGAGCGCGGCGACGCGGTACTCGCTTGCCGGCTGAGGGCGGGCGGTTCGCCGTGACCCCGCCGTTCGTCGTGCTCACGGGCGTGAGCGGGTCCGGCAAGACCACCGCGCTACACGCCCTCGAGGACATCGGGTTCTACACCGTCGACAACGCCCCGCCGGCGGTGTGGCCTCAGCTCGTGAGCCTCCTCCAGGATGAGGCGAAGGGCGTGGCGGTCGGGATCGACATCAGGGCGGGGAACCACCTGAACGCCGCCCCGCGCGCCGTCGAGGAGCTGCGCCGAGCCGGCATCTCCCCGGTCGTCGTGTTCCTCGACGCCAACGACGAGGTCCTGGTGCGGCGTTACAACTTCACGAGGCGCACCCACCCCATCTCCCAAGGCACCCTGACGTCGGACCTGTCCACCGAGCGCAAGGCGCTCGAGCCGCTGCGCGCGATGGCGACGGAGGTCATCGACACGACCTCGACCTCGGCGCGGGCCCTGACCCAGAAGCTCAGGGAGCGCTTCCAGGCCGGTGACGGCTTCCTCCTGCGGCTCGTCTCGTTCGGGTTCAAGCGCGGCGTCCCCACCGACGCCGACACGGTCCTCGACGTGCGCGGCCTGCCGAACCCCTACTACGACGAGCTGCTCCGGCCGCTGCCCGGCACCGACGAGCGGGTGCAGGCCTACGTCTTCACCCCTGAGTCCCTCGAGACCTACAGCCAGCTCAGGGGCCTGGTCCGCACCCTCACCTCTCAGGCGGAGGGCGCGGCGGGCCGTGCCTCCTACACCGTGGCGATCGGCTGCACCGGCGGTCAGCACCGCTCCGTGGCCGTGGCGGAGCGGCTCAGCCACGACCTCGCCGACGGCCTGCGCACCACCGTTCAGCATCGCGACCTGGGCGAGGCCCTCGAGGAGCACGTCGGCGCCGGCGAGGCGGTCTGATGGCGGCGCGCCGCAAGGGACTCGACGCCTGGCGGCTGTGGCTGCTGCCGGGGATGGGCGTCAAGCGTCATGTACTGCTCGCGGTGGTCGGCGGGCTGGTGCTGGTGCTCGGTGTCGTCGGCGCCGTGCTGTGGTGGTTCAACGAGCGCCGCGAGACCCTGGCCGACCCGATCGAGGTCGTGCTCGTGTCGGCGCCCTGGCAGGCCTACGGGGGCTGGGTGTCGCTCCTACTCGTGCTCGCCGGCGTCGCGATCGCTTCGACCGCTGTCGGGCGGTTGAACCGCTCACTGCTGTCCCACTGGATGCCGAGGCCGCAGGACGCGGCCGAGCTCCTCTACCGCCGCGTGCAGCTGGGCCGCGGTCCGCGCATCGTGATCCTCGGAGGCGGCAGCGGCACGTCGAACCTGCTGCGGGGTCTTCGGGAGCACACGTCGAACCTCACGGCGGTGGTCGCGGTGAGCGACGACGGCGGCAGCTCCGGGCGCCTGCGCAAGGCGTTCGACATGCCAGCCCCCGGCGACCTGACCGACTGCCTGGCCGCCCTGTCGAACCACGAGTCGAGCCTCAGCCGGCTCCTGCAGCACCGCTTCGAACGGGGCGACGAGCTGCGCGGCCACACCTTCGGGAACCTGCTCATCACCACGCTTCGTGAGTTCGAAGGCGACTTCGGCAAGGCGCTCCGGGTCTTGAACGAGATACTCGACCTGTCGGGTGCCGTCTACCCCGCCACCACGGAGCCCGTGACGCTGGAGGCCACCAAGCGCGACGGCAGCGTCGTGCGGGGCGAGAGCGCCGTGCGTGGCGTGGCCGGGCCGGTGTCGTCGGTCGCTCTCGTGCCGGCGGAGCCGCGAACGCTGCCCGACGTCGAGCGGGCGCTAGCGACCGCAGACCTCGTGGTGCTGGGGCCGGGGAGCCTCTACACGAGCACGATCCCGCCGCTGCTCGTGCCTGGCGTGCGGACGGCTCTGGAACGCACGCCCGCGCGCGTGGTCTACGTGGCGAACATCATGACGGAGGCCGGCGAGACCGACGGCCTCGACGCTTACGACCACGTCGCGGCCCTCCTCGAGCACGGCGCCCGCAGGCCCGACGCGGTGATCGTCAACCAGACGCGCATCGACGACCGCCGGGTGCAGGCGTACGCCTCCGAGGGCGCGGCCCCCGTCGCGCCGGCGCACGAGCGTTTCGCCGCGGCCGGGATCCATGTCGAATCGCTGCCGCTGGTGGGCTCCGGGGACGTCGCGCAGCACGACAGCGCCTCGTTGGCCCTGGCGCTCGTGGAGCTGGC
>JBIQIQ010000099.1:0-9000 GCA_044507975.1 Deinococcaceae bacterium | reverse complement strand
GCTCAGCGCGTCCGCACGTCCGCAGCGTCCCGCAGCGCGTCGCCGACGAAGTTGAAGGCGAGCACCGAGAGGATGATCAGCGCGCCGGGGGCGAGCAGCCAGGGGTAGAGGCGCAGCGCCTCGAAGCTCTGGGAGTCCCGAAGCAGCAGGCCCCACGACGTCATCGGCTCCTTGATCCCCAAGCCGAGGAACGAGAGCGTGCTCTCGCCGAGGATGTAGCCGGGCAACGCCAGGGTAGCGGCGACGATGAGGTAGGAGGTCAGGTTCGGCACCACGTGCCTCACGACGACGGGCAGGTCGCGGGCGCCGAGCGCGCGCGCGGCCGTCACGAAGTCGACCTCGCGGACGGCGAGCACCTGCCCCCGCACGACGCGCGCCAGTCCGGCCCAGCCGATGAGGGCGAGCACGCCGACGATCCCGGCGTAGACCCAGGTCGACGGCCACCAGGGCGGGATCACCGTCGCGAGCGCGAGGAGGATGGGCAGGCGCGGGAACGACAGCAGCACCTCGACGATGCGCTGCAGCACCTGGTCGATCCACCCGCCGTAGAAGCCCGACAGACCACCGATGAGGATGCCGATCGTGAACGAGATCGCGATGCCGATGATGCCGACGGTGAGCGACACCTGCGAGCCGACCAGGATGCGCGACAGCAGGTCGCGGCCGAAGCGGTCGGTGCCCAGGGCGAAGAACGTGCCGCCCTCGACCCCGAACAGGTGCCGGTCGCTCGGGATCAGGCCGAGGAAGCGGTAGGGGTCGCCCCGCACGAACAGGCGGAGCGGCAGGCGCCGGCTCTCGTCCTCCACGAAGCGGCGCCGGAAGGTCACCGGGTCGCGCTCCTGCACCATCGGCCGCACGAACGGGCGCACCAGGCGGCCCTCGTCGACGAAGTGCAGACGCTGCGGCGGCTGGTAGACGGACGGGAACTGCCGGGTGATCGAGTAGGGCGCGAGGAACTGCGAGAAGAGGGCGACGAGGTAGAGCGCCACCAGCACGCCGGCGCCGATCATGCCGGCCTTCGAGCGCCGGAAGCGCCGCCAGGCCAGCTCCAGCGGGCTGCGCCCCTCGCCCCGTTCCCGCTGACGCCGGCGCCGGAAGCGCTCCGGCTCAGTCATAGCGGATCCTCGGGTCGACCCAGGCGAGCGCGATGTCGGCGAGGAGGTTGCCGACCATCAGCAGGACGCTGGAGAGCAGCAGCAGCGACATCGCCACGTACTGGTCCTTGTTGATCAGCGAGTCGTAAAGGAGCGGGCCGATCGTGGGGAGGTTCAGGACGATGCTGGCGATGATGGTGCCGTTGATCAGCTCGGGCAGGCTGAGCCCGGCCAGCGAGACGAGCGGGTTCAGGGCGTTGCGCACGGCGTGGCGGTTGATCACCACGCGCTCCTTGAGGCCCTTCGAGCGGGCCGTGCGCACGTAGTCGGCGTTGAGCACGTCGAGCAGGTTGGCCCGCATCTGCCTCATGACCGCCGCGATGCTGCTCGTGCCGATCGCCAGCACGGGTATCCACATGTGGTTGAGGAAGTCGACGAACCGCGGCCACGACCATGGCGCGTCGATGTACCGCGGGCTGAACAGCCCGCCGACGTTGGTGCCGCCCGCCTGCAGGACGAGCGCCACGAGCAGCAGGGCGACCAGGAAATCGGGCGTGGCGAGCCCGACGTAGCCTACGAAGCTCGCGAAGAAGTCGGTGACGCCGTTGCGCCTCAGCGCGGTGAAGATGCCGAGAGGGACGGCGACGAGCCAGGCGAAGCCCATGGTGATCCCGGCGACGAGGATCGTCCACCACAACCGCTCGCCGATCACGCTCCAGACCGGGCGGTTGGCGAAGAAGCTATGTCCGAAGTCGCCCCGCGTCACGATGCCGCCGACCCAGCGGAGGAACTGCTCGTGCACCGGCCTGTCGAGGCCGAGCTGCTCCTGGATGCGAGCGACCTGAGCGGGGCTCATCCGCGGGTCCTCGAGGTAGCGGTCCGTGAAGGAGCCGGGCGCGATCTGGATGACGAAGAAGCAGACGACCGACACCAGGAACAGCGTCGGGACCATCACCGCGATGCGCCTGATCACGTAGACCAGCACGGGCCCTCCAGCCCACCGCGCCCGTCCCCCTGGCGGGCGCCCCAACGGAACCGGGCGGGTGAGGGACGCCCCTCACCCGGCCCGGCCCTGGACCTAGTTCGACTCTATCGCCCTGCTGGGCTCACTCGACGGAGTAGAGCAGGACGGGGTTGTAGCCGGGGATGACGCCCAGGCTGTAGACGAAGTTGCTCACGTGGTCCCACACGGCGGCCACGTTGGTCGGCTTCGCGATCATGATGACCGGCGCGTACTCGGCGTTGAGCCGCTGCCACTCGCGGTAGGCCTCGGCGCGGGCCTCGGCGTCGACCTCGACCGTGCCCTGGTCGAAGATCTCGTAGATGCGCCGCTCCCAGTCCTCCATGGCGTCGAAGTTCGGCTCGCCACCCGGCTCGGCGGGCTGGGTCGAGCGGTGCCAGTAGTAGAGCGAGCCGCCCGGCTGCCAGATGGGCTTGCGGAGCTCGGGGTCGGGCTGGTTGCCGAGCGCGACGATGATCGCCTGGTAGTCGCCGGCGAGGCCCGTCGACAGCAGCGCCGCGTTCTGGACCGCGACGAGGTCGGCGCGCACGCCGATCTGCCCGAGGTCGTTCTGGATGATCGTGGCGATGTCCGTGAACGTCTGGGAGTCGGTCGCGTACGTCAGGCCGAACTGGAGGTTCGGACCGCCGCCCGGCATGTTGCGGACGCCGTCGCCGTCGGAGTCGACGACGCCGAGGTCGTCGAGGGCGGCAGCAGCGGCCTCGAGGTCGAACATGTTGAACATGCCCGTGGTGTCCTCGTAGAAGTCGGTGTTGACCGGCGCCGTGGGCGTGCCCGGGAGCGTGGCGAGGCCGTTGTAGACGTCCTCGATGACGCGCTCGCGGTTCACGGCGAACTCGATCGCCCGGCGGAACTCGTGGTTGGAGAAGAGCTCGCCGAACGTCTCGTCGTCGAAGTTGAAGGCGAGGTGGGGCGGCGAGCCGAAGAGGGCGTCGCTGACGACCACCCGGAAGCCAGACCCCTGTAGCTCGAGGTCCTTGAAGTTCGGGAACTGCGCCCCCGAGATGTTGAGCTGGTCGAGGTTGCCGGCGAGGAACTGGGCCGTCTGGGCCTCGGTGCCCTGCACCACGAGGAACCGCAGCTCCTCGAGGTACGGCAGCTGCGTGCCGGCCGCGTCCTGCTTCCAGTAGTCGGGGTTGCGAGTGAGGACGACGAGCTGGCCGGGCGTGTAGCTCTGGTACATGAACGGACCGGTGCCGACGACCTCGGAGAGCGCGACGTCGGTCGGCCAGGCGTTGTTGACGTCGCCGAGCTCGCCGCCGCCCTCGACGGTGAAGTCGAGCAGCTTGTGCTTCGGCATGATCGGGAAGCGCTGCTGCAGCAGGAAGGCGGCCGACGCCGCCGGCAGCGTCATCACGACGGTGTTCTCGTCAGGCGCCTCGAACGTCACCTGCCGGGCCTCGCCGTCGACCGTGAACGTGAACTGGGCGGCGTCGCCGGCCCTCGCCTCGGGGTTGGCGATGATGTTCTCGTACGTGAACACCACGTCCTCCGAGGTGAACGGCGTGCCGTCGTGCCAGGTCACGCCCTCGCGGAGGTGGAACGTGTAGACGGTCCCGTCCTCGGAGACGTCCCAGCTCGCGGCCAGGGCGGGCTCGAGCGCGTAGGTCTCGAGGTTGAACTCGACCAGCGAGTCGAAGACCTGTCCCGTGAGGGTCTGGGTGGCGTTGTCGATCTGGGCGTAGTAGAGGAAGGTGGGCGGCGCGGCTCCCAGCGGCAGCGTGACGCTGCCACCGACCGTGCCCGGCTCGACGCCGAGGCCCGGGTACTCGACGACCTTCGGCTGCGCCATGCCGGCGCCGAGCAGTGCCAGCATCGCTGCGGCCAGCATGGTCAAGAGGGTTCTACGGTGCATCGTTAACCTCCCGTGTCGCCATATCCAACGGCGAGGCCAGGATAGACCAGCCCTGTACCACTCACAAGGGGCGAGCGGGTGCATTAAGACACGGCCGAGGCCCACGACGACGCGCCCCGAGGACCGGTCCCGCCCATCCCGTGTGGCCGCGGCCGGCCCGGGATGGTATAGGAGTGGTACGCAACCGCCGTCGAGGACCGAGCCGGTCAGCGCGACCGGGCTCGGCGCGAGGAGGCTGGCCACATGCCGGGGACCACGGACAGCGGGGGGACGACAGCCAGGCAAAGAGCCCAGCGCGGCGGCCCGATGGCCGACCCGCGCGCCGAAGGCCTGGGCCTCGCGGTCGACAAGTCGCTGCCCACGCCCGCCTACCTGCAGCTCCGCGACCAGCTCGAGAAGGCGATAGCCGCCGGCGACCTGACCCCGGGGGCCGCCCTACCGTCGGAGCGCGGGCTCGCGACGGACCTTGGCCTCTCGCGCATGACCGTTCGCCGCGCGTTCGAGGAGCTCGTTGCTGCCGGCACGGTGGAGCAGCGCCGGGGCTCTGGCACCTTCGTGAGGCCACGCCCGGTGGAGCAGATCATCGACCGCGTCCTGGGCTTCACGGACGAGGCGCGCTCGCTCGGCTTCCAGCCGGGCGCGGAGCTGCTCGCGGCCGACAGCGTCGAGGCCGACGCCGCGGTCGCGCAGGCGCTCGGCCTGCCGGTCGGCACGGCCGTGCTGCGGGTCACCCGCCTGCGGAGCGCTACCGGCGAGCCGCTCGCCCTGCAGGACGCCTACCTGCCGCCGCGGCTGGCGGAGCTCTCCCTCGAGCGCCTGACCGAGACGGGCAGCCTCTACCGCACCCTGGAGGCGCAGTTCGGCATCCGACCGGCCCGTGCGCGCCAGACGATCGCGGCGCGCCTGCCGACCGAGCACGAATGCCGCATCCTCGGCATCGGCCGCGCGGTGCCCGTTCTCGCCCTCGAGCGCACCACCTCGGACGGCGACGACCGGCCCTTCGAGTACGTGCGCAGCGCCTACCGCGGCGACGTCTACCGCATGGCGCTAGACCTCAGGTCGTTCTGAGCGTGGCCCGCCACCCGGGAGGCGCTACCGAGGTGAGGCCTCTCTCGCCGGACGAGGCTCAGCTAGTGCCCGAGGTCTGGAACGCCGCCTGGACGCACCTCCCCTCCAACCCCTACCCCCTCGGCGAGGAGCTCTGGCGCGAGCGCCTCGCATCGCGACACCACGACCCCGCGCTCTTGCTCGGCGCGTTCGCGGCCGGCGAGCTGGTGGGCTACGCGCACGGGAAGCGGCCGGTGGCCCTCTGGCAGCCCGCCAACGTGGTCTGGGTGTCGTCGTTCGCCGTCGCCGCCCCCCATCAGGGGCGAGGCGTGGGCACCGCCCTGCTGCGCGAGCTGCTCGGCCGGCTGCGCGGCACCGGCGCCGCCGAGGTCAGGTTCGGGTCCGACGCCGACCACCTCCTCCCGGGGCCGCCGCTGGAGGCGCCGCCGGCGACCTGGCGGCTGCTGAGGCGCTGCGGCGCGACCTTCGCCGCGCTCGAGCACGACCTCCACCTCGACCTGCGCCCCGCTCTGCCCGAGGCGCCGCTGCCGCCCGGCTGGCGGCTGCGCGACGACGACCCAGCGGGCGCCGCGGCGTTCATGGCCCGCGCCTTCCCCGGGCGCTGGGCCGAGGAGCTGAGCGGCTACCTGGCCGGCGGCGCGACCGCCTTCACCGTAGAGCGCACGAGCGATCACGCAGCCGGCGCCTCGGCAGGCGCCGAGGGCGTCTGCGTCGCGTTCCAGGGAGGCGAGAGCGCGACGTCCCCGGGCCTGCACTGGGAGGGCGCGCTGGCGCGCGAGTACCCCGGCGGCAGGCCGGGCGCCATCGGCCCGCTCGGCGTCTCGACCGAGGCCCGTGGCGGCGGCGTGGGGCTCGCGATGGTCAGGGGCGCGGCGGCCAGCCTCCGCGAGAGGGGCGTCACCGACGTGATCATCAACTGGACCAGCCTGGGGGCGTTCTACGGCCGGCTCGGCGCGCGCGCGTGGCGCGCCTACCATCGGGCCCAGGCGCCGCTGGGCGACGCTGGGAGCGGAGGCGAGACGTGAGCACCGAAGGGATCGACCCGGCCTACGCTGGGCTGGACACCTGGGCGGCCGGCCGCATACTGCGCGCCGTCACCGACGCGAACCGCCGCGCGATCGACGCCGTGGAGCGCGCCCTCCCCGCCCTGACGCGCGCGGCCGAGGGCGTCGAGGAGCGCATCGGGCGCGGGGGGCGCCTGGTCTACGTGGGCGCCGGCACCTCGGGACGGCTCGGCCTGATGGACGCCGTCGAGCTCGCGCCCACGTTCGGCTACGACGAGGCCGTAGTGCTGATGGCCGGCGGCGGAGACGCGCAGACCCAGGCGAAGGAGGGCGCCGAGGACGACGTCGCGGCGGCAGCCGACGACCTCCGGAGGGTCGGCGTGGGCGCTGACGACGCCGTGATCGGCGTGGCCGCGAGCGGTCGCACGCCCTACACGGTGGCGGCCGTCACCGGCGCGCGGCGACTGGGGGCGTTCACCGTGGGCATCGCCAACAACGCCGGCACCCCGCTGCTGGAGGTCCCCGACGTCGGCGTGCTCCTCGACACTGGCCCCGAGGTGCTGGCTGGCAGCACCCGCCTGGCGGCCGGCACCGCCCAGAAGGCGGCGCTCAACGCTCTCTCGACGACGGTGATGGTCCGGCTGGGCGGGGCCCACGACAACCTGATGGTCGGGATGCGGCCGCTCAACGCGAAGCTCGTGCAGCGGGCGGCCGGCATCGTCGCCCAGGCGACCGCTAGAGGCGTGGACGAGGCCAAGGAGCTGCTCGACGCCGCCGGGCGCGACATGCGGGTGGCGATCGTGATGGGCCTGACGGGGGCCGACAGCGGCGCGGCGCAGGTCGCGCTGCGAGAGAGCGGCGGCCGCGTGAGGGCCGCCGTGTCGAGCCTGAGTTGAGGTAGGCCCGCGCCGCTACCCCGCTGCGGCCACCAGCGCCTTCACGGCCGGCCCCAGGTCGATGCCGAGACCCTCGAGGCGCGCGAGCGGCACCCCTTCGCGGTCGAGGATGGTGACGACGTTCGAGTGGGCGTACATGCCGTTGCCCACGTCGCGGTACTGGACGCCGAGCAGCGTCGCGAGCTGACGGGTCTGCAGCGGCGAGCCGACGAGCCAGCGCCACCCTTCCCGGTCGAGGCCCTTGCTGGCGGCGTAGGCCTTGAGCTTGGCGGGCGTGTCCTCCTCGGTCGCGAAGGTGACCATGACGAACTCGACCTGGCCCTGCAGCTCTGCGGGCAGCGCGGCCTCGATCTCCTCGGCCGAGCGGACAAGCAAGGGGCATGCTGTCGTGCAGTCCCCGTAGAACATGACGAACACGGAAGCCTTGCCGCGCATCTCGGGCAGGGCGAAGTCGCCTCCGTCCTGGTCGGTCCAGGCGCTCGCCAGGTGGAACAGCGAGGTGCCGGGGAGCTCGCCGGCGGGCAGGGCGCTCGGATGGGCGCCGTGGTGGCCGTGCTCGGGCTCGCTGGCGTGACCTGCGTGCTGGCCATGTTCCGTCCTGGCCGGGTGCCCCGCTGACGCGGATACGTGGTGCTCGGTCGTCGCCTGGTCGGCGGAGGCGGCGGACGGCCCCTCCTCGCCGCAGGCCGCGAGGAGCGGCGCGAGCGCGGCGAGCGCGACGAGAAGCGTGCTGAGGGTGCGGTTCATCTTCCGTCTCCTCTAAGACGCGCAGCGGAAGCCGAGGCCGCCGCCCGCGTAGTCGCCGGTCAAGCCGCTACGGAACGCGTAGCGCAGGAAGGCTGCGTAGTCGCCGGTGTCCGTGGCGCCGGCCGAGCCGCCGCCGCACAGGAGCTGGAGCCGGCGGTCGCCCGCCGAGCGGCTGTCGCCGGCGTTCATCGCCGAGCCGACGTCGAACACCCACTCCCAGACGAGGCCGTGGAGGTCGGAGACGCCGTAGGCGTTCACCTCGCCCCTTCCGACGGGTCCGGGCCGGGCGGCGCGGCCGCTCACCAGGGCGAGGAGCCGCTCCCGGTGGCCGCTCTCGCGGTAGCCGTCGGTCTCCGTCGTGCCGGCGCGGGCGACGAGCTCCCACTCCGCCTCCGTCGGGAGGCGGGCGCCGCGTGCCTCGCAGTAGGCGGCCGCGGCGAACCAGGAGACGTTGGTGACGGGCGCGTCGGGGTCGGAGCTGCCGAGGCCGCCGTCCGCGCCCCAGTGGGCGAGGTAGGCGTCGCCGGCGAAGACGCGTGGGGCAGCGCCCCTGGCCCACTCCGGGTGGTCCCGTACGAAGGCGAGGAACTGGGCGTTGGTGACCGGGGTCGCGTCGATCGCGAACGGGTCCACGCTCACCAGCGCCTCGCCCTCTACGGGGAAGAGGAGGGCCACCTCGCCACCTGGTACCTGCACGGCCTTGGTCACTTCGGCGTTCGCGGTCTCGGCGCGGGCGTCCACGTTGACGACCAGGGCGGCGAGCGCGAGCAGGGTGGCGGCGAGGCGGGTCACGGAGGATCTCCTTCTGATCTCTGCCGGTCAGTTGCCGGCGGTGGCGTCGGGGTTGTAGGGACGGATGTCGATCTGCTCGGTGAAGACCACGTGGTTCTCCTCGCCCGTGACAACGAGGCTGCCGATGGCGCCCTTGTTGAAGGCGCGGAAGATCGCGTGGTCCACGAGGGTGAGGGAGGCGGGCACGTCGGCGTCGAACTCGACGACCGCGGCGCCGCCGGCGGGGATCATCGTGGTCTGGACGTCGCGGTTGATCATCGCGCCGGCCTCGAGCCAGACGCGGTCGAACACGTCGCCGATCACGTGGAAGCTGCTGGAGAGGTTCGGGCCGCCGTTGCCGACGAACAGGCGGACGGTCTCGCCGACCTTGGCCTGCATCGCGTTGTCGCCGGTGAGCGAGCCGACGCGGCCGTTGAACACCACGTAGGCGGCGTCCTCCTTGACGGCGCGCATCATGTCGAAGTCCTGCAGGCCCTTCTCGCCGAAGTCGCCCTTGGTGTAGAAGTCGCCCTGCATGACGTAG
>JBIQIQ010000098.1:0-9065 GCA_044507975.1 Deinococcaceae bacterium | reverse complement strand
GAACGCGACGGTGAACCCGGCCAGCACGAGGGCGTGCACCGCCTTGTCTCCCAGCGACGTCGCGCCGACCGTGCCTAGAGCGAGCTGCGCGTAGTGGTAGGTGGGCAGGTACTCGGCGATCCTCTGCACCACCGGCGGGAGGATGGTGACGGGCATCCAGAGCCCGGATGCGAACGCCATCGGCATGTAGATCAGGTTGAGGACCACGGGCGCGGAGTTCGGGCCGAACAGGTAGCCTAGCGCGAGCCCCAACGCGCCGAACGGCAGCGCTCCGGAGAGGAGGACTCCGAACAGGGCGAGCCAGTCGAGGAACGCGATGCGCACGCCCTGCGTGACGATGCCTGCGGCGGTGATCACGACGACGACGAGCGCCCCGAAGAGCAGCGCCATGCCGATCTTGGCCAGGAAGTAGGCGATCGGCGGCATCGGCGAGACGCGCTTGAGGCGCATCCAACCCTGGCCGCGCTCCGACGCCACGCCCACACCGAAGGAGAAGAGCGCGGCCGAGAGGACGCCTGCGGCCCCGAACGTCGCGACCATGTAGCGCGACACCGGCAGGCCCTGCGCCTCGAGGTTCCCGTAGAACGACCCGAAGAGCAGGTAGAACATCAGGGGGAACGCCAGGGTGGCGACGCTGTACATGGGCAGCCTGAGGAGCTTGAGGAACTCGAACCTCGTCTCGGTCGCGACGAGCTTGAGCACGTTGCGGCGCGGAGCGGGCGCTGTGGTGGGTACTGACACGGAGGTCATGCTGAGACTCCTTCTGGGGGCCGGTCGGCCTGACGGGTGGTCGGGGCGGAGGGGCGCTCGGCGGTGATCGCGAGGAACGCCTCCTCCAGCGACGCGCCGGAGACCTCGAGGCCCGTGACGCTCTGGTCGGCGGCAAGCAGAGCCCTGACCGTGTCCTCGGCGGCGTTGGTGAGCAGCTGGGCGGTGGCGCCCACGAACTCGACGCGCCCTACGCCAGGCAGCGCGGCGAGCTCGTCGGTGCCGAGCCACGTGACGGCCCGAACGACCTTGCCAGCGGTGCGCGCCTTGATCTCGGCGGGCGAGCCCTCGGCGAGGACCCTGCCGTGGTCGAGGAGGACGATGCGGTCCGCCAAGGCGTCCGCCTCCTCGAGGTAGTGGGTGGTGAGCACGACCGTGCGGCCGCCGTCGAGGAACGACCTGACCTGGCGCCAGAAGGCGCGGCGCGACTCGACGTCGAGGCCGGTCGTCGGCTCGTCGAGGAACAGTAGGTCGGGGTCGCCGACCATCGCGAGCGCGAAGTGCAGGCGCTGCTTCTGGCCGCCGGAGAGCTTCCCGTACTGGCGGTCGGCCACCTCGGCGAGGCCGGCTAGCTCGAGGGCCCGCGAGACCGGCAGCGGCGCGGGGTAGTAGGCCGCGAACGACGTGATGTGCTCCCGGACGGTGAGGGTGGGCGGCACGCCGCTGATCTGCAGCATGGCTCCGATGCGCACCTTGGCGGCGACGTCGTCGGGGTTCGTGCCGAAGAGGGTGGCAGAGCCTTCGTCGGGCCTCAGCAGGCCGAGCAGCGTGCTCACGGCCGTGGTCTTGCCTGCGCCGTTGGGGCCGAGCAGGGCGAGGACCTCGCCCTTCCGCACCCGTAGCGTCACGGCGTCGAGTGCCTGCACGGCGCCGTAGCGCTTCGTGACCCTCTCCAGTTGGGCTACGTAGGTCTCGTTCATGCCCCCAGGGTGCGCCGGGAGGCGGTCCTGTCGGCAGTGTCGAAGGTAAGGCGCCCGAGGTGACAGGTGTCATGCCACGAGGCCGCCGGGCGGGCCGGCGTGGGGGCTAGACCCGGATGACCTCGAGCCCCGGAACGCCGTCGAAGTCGCCGTCTTGGGTCACGACGGGTACCCCGAGCGCCATCGCGGTCGCAGCGATCCAGGAGTCGTTGATCTTCATCGAGCTACCCGCGTCACGCAGGCCGACCCTCAATGCCGCCCAAGATTCCGCGACGGTGGAGTCGATGGAGACGAGGCCATCGCGACCGATCGACTCCAGCGTCGCGAGGCGACGGTGGCGGACAGAGGCCTCCGTGGCGTCCAGGACACCCGCTCGGAGCTCGGCGTAGGTAACTACCGAGACGGCCATGAACGTGGGCACCTTCGCCTCATCGACTGGGCGACCGACCTCGCGGGCGATGAAGAGGCTGGTGTCTGCGAGGCCCCTGCTCACCCCAGGTCGTCGAGCTCATCGGTGGTGCCCGGAGCGAGGGAGTCGAGGTCTGCTTGCAGCTCGGGGTCGGCCTGGACCCGCCTCAGCGTCTCGAGGAGCTGCCGCTTCGGGATCCAGCGGACCCCTTCGGCCAGCGGCGAGAGGCGCGCCACGTCGCGCCCGCTCACCGTGACGATGAGCTCCTCCCCTGCCTCGACGCGCTCGAGCACCTGCCTCGCGGCGTTCCTCAGGTCCCGCACCGGCACTCGCATGCTACGAATGTAGCAGAACTGCTACGAAGGGCATCGGGCCCGGGCCGAGAGGGTCTCGGTTACGGTCCTCGATGGAGACCCGACGCCGGCCGGAGCGTCGGAGGTAGATGCAACGAGAACCGCTCCCCTCTAGGCGAGGAGAGCGGCCCTGTAGCGCCGAAGCGGCGGTCCGTGCGGGATCCAAGGGGCGGGCGGTACCGCTACGAGACCTGCAGCCGGCGTCAGCGCTCCCAGAAAGGGGGCGGTTCCACCCCCAGCGCTCGCAGGTAGACGTAACCCTGGGCGCGGTGGTGAACCTCGTTGTCGATGGCGTACAGAACGAGCGTGATGACCTTGCCCGGCCACTGGCCGAACGCGACGTCGTCCTCCTGGAGGCGTTCGGGTGTGATGCGGGACCAGAGCTCGTTCAGCTTGGCGGTGTCTTCGTCCCACAGCTCGAGCAGCCCCGCCTTGTCGCGCGGCAGTTCCTCGACGCCGTACTCCTGCCACTCGCCGCTGACGGCGCCGAAGACGGTTGGGGTCGTCATGTGGAGCATCTCGTGCACGAGCTCGCCGAACGTGCGCATGGGCTCGACCCGGAAGGTGAAGAGCTGATCATCCGGGTAGGCCTCGATGACCCGGCGCGTGAGGCCCCGATGGCCCTGCCAGTGAGCGAGTAGCTGGGCGGTCGTCATGACCTCGGCGGTGGCGGCTGTCTGCTCGGGCATGCTGGCCTCCTCGGTGAAGGACCAGCAGAGTACCTAAGTTTTTGAGGTATTGTCAAGCGAGACGGGCCGCCGCCAGCGCCTATGATTCGGCAACATGCCAGCCGGAGGGCCGGTCGAGTTCGTGAGTCTCACGGGCCACGCCGCCGCGCGTCTAGCGGCGGGCGAGGTGTCGTTCGTGCCCGACAAGCGCTTCCAGCTCCTGGCCTACGTCGCCTACGCCGGCGGTCCCGTGGGTCGCGAGCGCGCAGCGTTCCTCTTCTGGCCCGACTCCGGCACCGCCACGTCCCGCCAGAACCTCCGCGGACTGCTCCAGCGCCTGCACACGCTGCCGTTCACGCCTGGCCTCGAGGTCACGAACCACTACCTGAGGTGGGACGTCCCCACCGACGTGGCGGCCTTCGAGGCGGCCGCGGCCCGCGGCGACCTCAGCAGCGCGCTCGCTGCCTACGGCGGGCCGCTCCTCCAGGGGCTCGACGGCGACGAGGACGGAGAGTTCGCCGAGTGGCTCGAGATCGAGCGCGAGCACCTCCACGCGCGCTGGCGGGACCTGGCGCTACGGCGCCTGTCGGAGCTGTCCCCCGAGGACGCGGCCGAGGCGCCGGATCTGCTCCGTCGGCTACTGGAGAGCGACTCGCTCGACGAGGAGGCCGTGCGGGTCTACCTACAGGCGATGGCGCGCCTCGGCCAGCCGGCCGCGGCGGAGCGCGCGTTCCGAGACCTGGCGGCGCGGCTTCAGCGGGAGATGGGGTTGGAGCCGACCTCCGAGACCGTCGCGGCGTACCTAGCGGCCAAGGCGAGCCGGCCAGCGGCCGCGACCCGACCCCCGGTGGCGGTCGCCCTTCCGCCACAGGGGACCGCCGGCAGCCTCGTCGATGTCGACCCGGCGCTGGCGTTCCACCGGCCGCCGGCGCCGAGCACGAGCTTCGTCGGGCGCCGCCAGGAGATGGCGGACGTTGGCGCGCTCCTCCGCGACCCGACGTGCCGGCTCGTGAGCCTCCTGGGGCCCGGAGGCGTGGGCAAGACCCGGTTGGCGCTGGCCGTTGCCCAGGCGTCGGCGGGCGACTTCGACCACGGAGCGGCGTTCGTACCGCTCGATGGGCTTACATCGGCGGAGGAGGTGATGCCGGCGATCGCCGCGGCACTGGGGCTGGGGCACGTCTCCGCCGGCGACCTCGAGAAGCAGGCTGGGCGGTTGCTGTCGGACCGAAGCGTGCTCCTCGTCATCGACAACTTCGAGCACGTCCTCCCCGCGGCCGCGGTGCTGCCTCGACTCCTCGCCGCCGCTGCGGGGCTCAAGCTCCTCGTCACCACGCGGGAGCGGCTGGCGCTCGAGGCCGAGTGGACCTATCCCGTCGATGGCCTGGACTTCCCCGGCGACGACGTCCCTCTCGAGGACATGTCGAGCTACGGCGCCGCCGAGCTGCTGCTGGCGAGGGCCAGGCGCGTGCGTCCCGCGTTCGAGCTCACGGCGGAGGACCTGCCCGCTCTGCGCCGGCTGTTCGCGTTGACCCGAGGCCTGCCGCTCGCGATCGAGCTCGTGGCGGGGTGGCTCCGGGCGGCTCCGCTGACGACGTTGGTGGAGGAGCTCGAGCAGGACCCTGGCGCCCTCGGCCGGACGACCACCGACGCGCCGCCCCGCCACGGCAGCATCTGGGCCGTCATGGGCCAGTCGTGGTCGCGTCTGGCCGAGGTGGAGCGGGTCGTGCTGCGCCGGCTCGGCGTGTTCGCCGGCTCGGTCACGGCAGAGGCGGCCGCGTTCGTCGCCGGCGCCAACCGCGCCGTGCTGGGAGCCTTGGTGGACCGGTCGCTGCTACGCCTGCGGGAGACGGGCCGCTACGACCGTCACCCGCTCCTCCTCGCCTACTCGCGCGAGCGGCTCGCCGAGCACCCCGAGGAGGTGCGCGACGTCGAGGGCCGGCACGCCTCCTACTACCTGAGGTTCCTGCGAGAGCGCAGCGACCGCGCCAGGGGGCCGCGTCCCGCGCTCGTCCTGCGCGAGGTCCACGCCGAGGCCCGGGAGCTGCGCGCGTCGATGCGGCGTGCCGCCGAGCGCGGCGATGGATCCGAGCTCGTGGCGTTCCTGCGCCTACTCGAGCTCGAGATCGGCTACTTCCTCGCTCACGGCCACGACGACGAGACGCTGGCGCTGCTGGACAGAGCTGCCACGGCTGCCGCGTCGGCTGGCGACCTCGAGACCGGGCACGACCTCAGGGGCCGCGTGGGCGACGTCTACGCCATCCAGAGGCGGGCGGTCGAGAGGGCGCTGCCGGAGTACCGGAAGGCCGCCGAGCTGGCACGGCGCAGCGGCAACCGTGCGCGGGAGGCGGTGTTCGTCGGGCTGGGTGGCGTCTTCCTGAGGGCACAGGGCGAAGCCGGAGGTGAGGCTGACCTGGAGCGCGCTCTGGAGCTGGCGCGCTCGAGCGAGGACCCGGTAGCGCTCTCGACCGTGCTCGAGCACCGTGCCTACGCCCATGCGATGACCGGCGATCTGCAGGGCGCTCACGCCCGCTACCGGGAGGCGCTCGAAGTCGTGGAGGGTCTCGAGGACCGCGGGACCACCCATCCCTACGAGCTGGCGCGCCGGCGGTACTACGCGACCGTGAACCTCGGCGAGGTGAGCCGCCAGCTCGGGATGTACGAGGCCGCGCTCGAGGCTCGGAGCGACGCCCTGCGTATCGCGAGGGAGATGGGCAACCAGATGTGGGAGGCTCACGTCCACCTCGAGCTGGCCGAGATGCTTGGTGAGCGCGCGGCACATGCCGAAGCCCACGAGCACCTGCGGCTCGCCCACTCCCTCTACCTCGCCAACCACGTGACGGCGCATCTCGGGCGCATCGCGGACCTCGCCGAGAAACACGGTTACGAGCTCGGGCGCTGAGGGCGCACGGGATGGCCATTGGAGGGGGGAGGATCCGGAGGCGGCGGACGAAGGCACTCACGGAGGTTGGGAGGTCGTCGGATGGGAAGAGCAAGGTCGAGGATCGTCTGGGCCGTCGGGCTCGCCGTAGCGGGCGGGCTGGTGGCGTTCGCCGGCGAACGGCCGGCAGTGGAGTACGACCTGCCGCCGCAGCTACAGGGCCCGCGCTGCGTGGCCCACTCGCTGAACACCCCGGGGCAGGGTTTCCACATCTCCGGTTCGGGTTTCCACATCTCGGGGTCGGCGGGCGGCCTGGTCCACGGACCGATCGAGTTCGAGGACCCGCAGGTCGGACAGAGGGTCCAGCTGACGCCCCTCGCGCTATCGGACGTCCTTGTCGAGGTGGGCGAGCCGGTCACGAGGCCCTTCCTACGCGACCTCGCAGCCGCGATGGAGCGGGACGTGCTGATCGTCGTGGCCGACGACTTCGCGGGCGAGAGGTTCGTCCTCCCGGCCGAGCTAGACCACGCGAACGCCAGCACGGCGACGATCGGCGCGATCGAGCAGCTGGTCGCCGCCGGCGAGCTGTCGCACGGGGCGCTGGTCCTGCATCACCTCAACGCGGCCATCGCCGCCACGGGCGCGTTCGACCTGAGCTGGACGGATGGCCAGGTGACCGCCTGGGTCGGACCCAGCTCGTCGTTCCATCTGGTCGTGGCCGGCCTCGACATGAACGCTCACTCCCAGCGGACGGAGCTCATCGACTCTGCTGCTGTGGTGTCCGCCCTGCAGGGCGGCGTCTCCGAGCTGTTCGACCGCTTGCAGGATGAGTTCCCTCAGCTCGCTGGCGTCGTGGTGAACATGAGTTGGGTGTTCCTGCCGTGCGAGACCCTGGAGGAGTTCCTGAGTGACCGGCCCGCCTTCGCGACCTGGGAGGCGTACCTGGGTCACGTCGGGATCGACCTGGCCTCCACCGCCATCGAGGACGTGCTGGCCGCCATCAGTGGGGAGCCCGACGACCCGGCCGACGCGCAGCTGGCCGAGCTCTTCGACGGCAGGGAGGTCGCGCTGCCGGCTCCCGGAGGTCTCGTGGGAGCCGCGGGCAACTTCTCCATGCCCTACCAGATGTTCCCGGCCGCCTGGCGGATGGTGGTCGGCGTGGCCGTCGAGAAGGTCGATAGGCTGGTCCCGGGTAGGTACTCGAACCGCGGTGACGTCACGGTCGCCGGGGAGTGGACCTCCTTCCAGCCGCTCGATGGCAGCGGTTCCCTCGGTGCCGTCACGCCGCTTTCCTACGCCGGCACCTCGTACGCCGCTCCTCTCGTCTCGCTCTACCTGGCCCTCGACACCGCCAGCCAGTCCCCCTCCTGCCAGCAGCAGAACCCCGATCCGCCGCCCTTGACCAAGGCCACGACGGACCCCTCGACCCCTGCGGACGCCAGGCTCGTCGAGGCGATCGACGGCTGCTAGCCGGCGGGGGCGGCGCCAGCCTCTGACTTGGCGGAACATCGAGCGCGAGGTCCTGCACAGTGAAGAGCGCCGACCGTCCGCACGGTCGGCGCTCTTCGCCAGGATCGGCTCGGGTCCCGGCTCAGCGCGGGTCCTTGCGGGCCTCGTACCGGCCGTCGGGCTGGTCCAGCCTGGCGCTGCTCAGGTCCGCCTCGGTGGCCGCCACCGCCTGGAGGTCGGCCTCAGCCGGCCTGGGCGCCGCGACGGCGGGCGCGTCTGGGTAGATGCCATCCGGCCGCGCCTCGAACTCGAACCCTCCGGCGAGACCGACGCTCGCCGCCGCTACGAACAGGAACAGCATCGCCTTCCGCATGTCCTTCGCTCCTTCGCGCATCCGCGCTCGTCTAGTAGGTGTGGACCAGTCGTGGATTCTGGCCTCCGTCATCCGTCTCGCCTCCTCGGGGGGAAGGATGCGCGGGGGCCCGTAACGCTGCCGCTATGGCACCGTGATGCGGCTGGAGGTTGGGCGGGGAGCGAAAGTCGAGCGCCGACCGGCTTCCCGGTCGGCGCTCGCCTAGGAGTGGTCGAGGGCCTGCGTCAGTCCGCGACCGCTCGACAGAGGAAGCGTTCTTGGGACCCGGCGCCGAACGTGGCGTCGCCGTAGGCGATCAGGGCCGAGGTGGTGGCCACGGGCACGTAGGTCCGAATCTCCTCGCCGTCGCTCGTCCTGATGACCCGCATGATGAAGAGATACTCCTCGTTCGGGTTCAGGGTCGACGCCACGGGGACCTGCCGTGCGGGCTCGAGGGCCAGGACCTCCGGCCGGGGAGCGGAGCGCTCGCTCGGCGCCCACGGCTCGCCCTCGAAGTTCTCGGCGATGGCTGCGCTCGCTACTACTATCGACAGGAACAGGATCAGCTTCCGCATGGGGATAGTCCTTCCTCGCGCTGTGTCGCGCTGGCTAGGGGCTCGGGACCGTAGGGTCCTGCTCGACGTTCCTCCTCACCTCCTGGACGGAGGTTGCGGGAAGGACCGTGAGCCGAGCGCGATGCGAGCGTGATACGGGCGCTTCGCGTGCTGCGGAAGGGTGCCTTCAGGCCGTGAGCAGCGGCGCCGCGCCGCCGAACTGGGCGTCGTGGAGCCGGCGGTAGATGCCCTCCTGCGCCAGGAGCTCGCTGTGTCGGCCCTGCTCGACGACCCGGCCGCCATCGACGACGACGATGCGGTCGGCGTGCTGGATCGTGGCGAGCCGATGGGCGATGACGAGCGTCGTGCGGCCGCGCGAGAGCTCCTCGAGGGCCTGCTGGATGGCCCGCTCCGTCTCGGTGTCGAGCGCCGAGGTCGCCTCGTCGAGGATCAGGATCGGCGGGTTCTTGAGGAAGATGCGCGCGATCGACAGCCGCTGCTTCTGGCCTCCTGAGAGCTTGACGCCGCGCTCGCCGATGACCGTGTCCAAGCCTTGCGGGAGGCTCGCCAGCAGGTCGTCGAGCTGCGCCCGGTGGGCGGCCTCCAAGATCTCCTCGTCGGAGGCGCCCAGGCGCCCGTACGCGATGTTCTCGCGCAAGGTGCCGGCGAAGAGGAAGACGTCCTGCTGCACGATGCCGATCTGGCGCCTCAGCG
>JBIQIQ010000097.1:0-9126 GCA_044507975.1 Deinococcaceae bacterium | reverse complement strand
GAAGGTAGGGGGCAGCTCGTACTCGGCCTCGGTGGCCGGGTGCAGCCGGCCGGCGAACCCGACGGCCTCGCCGTCCCATACGACGTCGGCCGCCACGCCCGGATGGAGCTGGGGGTGCTGCTGCGGCCGCAGCTCCACGCCGACCCCGGCGAGCGCGGCGAGCGCCTCGAGCCGGCCCTTGAAGGCGTAGAAGTCTCCGTCCACGTCGGCGCGCCAGACCCCGTCCAGCGCCGGCCCGCGCGCGAGGAGGCCGAGCCTCTCGGTCTCCTCCTCGCGGAACACGCGCCCGACCTCGAACAGGGCCAGCGCCCTCTCCGAGCGGTTCGCCGCGGCGGCGCCGAGCAAGCCGGGCAGCAGGGAGGTGCGGAGGACGGCGCGGTCGACCCCCTGGGGGTTCTCGATGCGCGCGCTGGCCTCCGGGGAGCGCGAGCGGGAGAGCTCCGCGTCGCCCGTGAAGACGTAGCTGATCGTCTCCTGGAAGCCGAGGGCGGCGAGCCTCTGCTTGAGGGCGCGGTGCGTCGGGTCGGCGGCGGGCGGCACGAAGCGCATGGCGGGCACGGTCGAGCCGATGTGCTCGTAGCCGTGGAGGCGCGCCACCTCCTCGACCAGGTCTTCCTCGATCGCGATGTCGTAGCGCCAGCTCGGCGGCGTCACTCGCCAGCCCTCGACCTCGACGTCGTCGATCACGCACCCGAGCCGGCCGAGGTAGTCGCGCTGCCGCTCCGCGGGCACGTCGAAACCCATCAGGTACGCCACGCGCTCGGGCCGGTAGGGCACCCCTCCCCTGACGGTGTCCCGCCCCGTGGCGCTGACGCCGGGGTGGACGCTCCCTCCCGCCACCTCGGCTATCAGATGCGCGGCCCGCGCGGAGGCCAGCGGCTGGAGGTTCGGGTCCACGCCCCGCTCGAAGCGGGTGCGCGCGTCGGTGACGAGCTTGTGGCGCTTGGCGCTGCGCCGCACGGTCACGGGGTCGAAGAGGGCGACCTCGAGGGCGACGTCGACCGTGTCGTCCCTGACGCTGTCGTGCCTGCCCCCCATCACGCCGGCCAGACCGATCGCCTGGCTGCTCCCGTCGGCGGCGGGCGTGGCGATGACGAGGTCGTCCTGGTGCAAGGAGTAGGTCTCGTCGTCGAGGAGCTCGAGGCTCTCTCCCGCGCGGGCGCGGCGCACCTGTATCACGCCGCCGCGGAGCGCCCTCACGTCGTAAGCGTGGGACGGCTGCCCGAGCTCGAACGTGACGTAGTTCGTCACGTCGACGACGTTGTTGCGCGGCCTCAGGCCCAGCGCGGCCAGCCGCCTCTGCAGCCACACCGGGCTGGGCCCGACGCTCACCCCGCTGACCCTCCGCAGCACGAAGCGCGGGCTGCCGCCCTCGTCCTGGACGTCGACCGCCAGGCCGTCGTCGGCGGTCGGGTCGCCGAGCTCGAGGCCGGCCGCCGGGTGCCTGACGCGCCGGCCCAGCTTGGCGCCCAGGTCGCGAGCCACGCCGAGCACGGAGAACGCGTCGGCGCGGTTGGGCGTGAGCTCGAGCTCGAGGGCCGTGTCGCCGGGCCACAGGGTCGCGAGGGGCGTGCCGGGGAGCGCGTCCGCGGCGAACGTGACGATGCCGGCGGACGCGTCGAAGAGCCCGAGCTCGCGGGCGCTGGCGAGCATGCCGTCGCTCTCGACGCCCTGGATCGCCTTGGTGCCGATCGGCGCGTCCATGCCCGGCAGCGACGTGCCGGGCCTGACCCAGGCACCGGTCTGGCCGACGCGGACGTTGGGCGCCCCGCAGACGACCTGGGCTGCGGCACCCGGGACCGTGATGGTCACGCGCTTGAGGCCCTCGGTGCCCGCGAGGGGCTCGACCTCATCGACGCTAGCCAAGATCACGCCGTCGGGGGCGGGCGGCAGGTCGATGACGGTCTCGACCGCCAGGCCCAGGCCGGAGAGCAGGTCGGCGAGCTCGGCGACGGGAGGCAGCTCCTCGTCGAAGAACGACTGGAGCCAGGAGACCGGCACCCTCACGGCGCCACCCGCGCGCTCACAGCCGCCCTCGGAACTGGCGCAGCACGCGCATGTCGCTCTGGTAGAAGTACCGGATGTCCGGCACGCCGTACGGCACCATCGCCAGGCGCTCGATGCCGAACCCGAACGCGAAGCCGGTCACGCCCTCGTAGCCGACGGCCTCGAATACGCGCGGATGCACCATCCCGCAGCCCCCGAGCTCCAGCCACTCCTCCTGGCCCGTGCGCGGGTTCGTCCACCAGATCGCGAACTCGGCCCCCGGCTCGACGAACGGGAAGTACGTCGGCAGCAGCCGCGTCTTGGTGCCCTCGCCCATCAGCGCCCGCGCCATCTCGTCGATCGCGCCGCGCAGGTCGGCCATCGTCACGCGCTCGCCGACGACCAGCGCCTCGAGCTGGTTGAACTGGGCCTCGTGGGTCGTGTCGACCGCCTCGTTGCGGAACACCTTGCCGGGGACGACGACCTTGAAGGGCGGCCGGCGCTCCTCCATGTACCTGACCTGCATGGGGCTCGTGTGCGTACGCAGCAGCCGGCCGTCGGTGGTCCAGAACGTGTCCTGCGTGTCGCGGGCCGGGTGCTCGGGCGGGAAGTTGAGGGCCTCGAAGTTGTAGTAGTCGGTCTCGAGCTCGGGACCGGTGACGACCTCGTAGCCGAGGGAGGTGAACACGTCGAGCAGGCGGTTGGTGACGAGCGTCAGCAGGTGGAGGCCACCGCCCGCCGGGCGCGTGCCCGGAAGCGTGACGTCGATGGCCTCCTGGGCGAGCTGCCTCTCGACCGCCTCGCGCTCCAGCTCCTCGCGCCGCCGTGCCAGCGCGCCCTCGAGCGCCTGCTTCTCGGCGTTGATCGCCTGACCGATCTCCCGGCGCTGCTCCGGAGGCAGGGCACCCAGCTCCTTCAGGCGCGCGGTGAGCACGCCCTTCTTGCCGAGCAGGCGCACGCGGTGCTCCTGGAGAGCGTCGAGATCGGGCGCGGAGGCGATGAGCTCGAGCTCGCGCTCCAGCTCCGTCCCGGCGGTTCGTCGGTCGTCCACGTCTTCCCTCTTCCCAAACAGAACACCACTGCCCCGGCGGGCAGTGGTGCAACGGGCGCGCAGCCTATCGCTGGCGCCTAGGCGGTAAACGAGCTCGAAGCCGAGGGGCTTCTCATGGCGGCGAGTGTATGTCCGGGCGTCGCGGGGTGTCAACGAAACGCCGCGCCAGACGGCCTCGGTCGGCCCTCGGCTCAGGCGATGCCGTGGGCGTCCTGCTCAGGCAGGTCGAAGAGGTCGACGAGCCACGCATCGCCCGTGAAGAACGTGTCGTACGACAGCGCCGACACGGCGTTGTCGCCGCCCCAGGCGTCGGCCTCCTCCTGGCTGGCGAACGGCCCCACCAGGAGGGCGCCGCCCGCGTAGTCGGCGGCAGCCACGGGGGTCAGGACCTCGAGGCGCGTGCCTCCTGCATCCCTGACCTCGCGCGCGACGGCGTGACGGCGGGTCCACTCCGGACGGGCGACGAGGTCGAACAGCTTGGCCCGGAGGCGGTCCAGGCCGGCGCGGTCTGGCGCGGGCTCGAGCATGAGGCTGACGAGGCCGTCGCCCGTGCGGTAGAGCGCGGCGCCGGGGAACATGACCATCAGCACGCTCACGGCGATCGGGGCCAGGTCCGGCGTGGCCCTCACGACCTCGCTGGCTCCAGGACCGGGCAGGGGCTCCGGCAGCGTCTCGTCCATCGCTCGCAGGGTAGCCCGCTGAGAGCGCGCCGCGTGACGCCTGGCCAGCGCCCACGGCGCGCCACCGCGCGTAGCCTCCACGTTTGCAGGAAGGCGCGGCGAGGGGCTAACATACAGGGCGGACAACGTCCCGAAGCGGCGCGGGTGGGTTCGGGAACCCACCCTTTTCCGTGCGGGATGACGGAGGGTGAGGCGTGGACCTGAAGCAGGCAGCCACCGAGGTGCTAGCGCCCCTCGGTTTCGAGGTGTTGGAGTTGACGCTCCAGGCCTCCGGGCGCACGCGCAAGGTGCTGCTCCGCATCGACCGGCTCGACGAGGGCGTCGTCAGCATGGACGACGTCGCGCTGGCGTCCGAGGTGTTCGGCCTCGAGCTCGACCGGCTCGATCCGTTCGAGGACGCTTACCGCCTCGAGGTCGAGTCACCGGGCTCGCAGCGGCCGCTCGTCACGGCGCGCCACTTCGAACGCTTCGAGGGCCTCCTGGTCAAGTTCCGTGCCGCTGGCAAGGGGACGAAGGGCCGGGTGGTGCGCGTCGACGGCGAGGACGTCACCTTCCTCGTCGACGGCGAGGAGCTCACGCTCCCGGTCCACGACATCGAGCAGGCCCGTCTGGCCGAGTGGCCGGACGCGCCCCGCTAGGGCCAGCTCGATCCACACCCCTCCCGCGCCCGCTGGGCGGAGGGAGGGCGCGAAGCGGGGCGACAACCGAATAGTGAGGTGCAGTACGTGAACAAGGACTTCGTAGACGCTCTGAACATGCTGGCAGCGGAGCGCAACCTCAGCAAGGAGCAGCTGCTCCATGACCTCGAGGACGCGCTCGCCCAGGCGTTCGAGCGCAACATCATGCCGGGCAAGCAGATCGAGGTGGACCTCGATCCCGAGTCCGGCGAGATGGAGATCATGGTCATCCGCAAGGTCGTGGAGACCGTGGAGGAAGAGGACACGCAGATATCGCTCGAGGAGGCCCTCGAGCTCGACGAAGAGGTCGAGGTCGGCATGGAGATGGAGTTCCCGGTCGACCCGGAGAAGTTCACCCGCATCGCCGTCCAGACCACCAAGCAGGTCGTCACGCAGAAGATCCGCGAGGCGGAGCGCGCGATCGTCTTCGAGGAGTACAAGGACCGCGCCGGCGACATCATGACGGGCGTCGTCTCCCGCACCGACGCCAAGCGCAACGTCTTCGTCGACCTCGGTCGCGGCGAGGCGATCATGCCGCTCAAGGAGCAGATCCACGGCGAGCGCTACATGGTCGGCATGCGCCTCAAGGTCTACGTGCAGAAGGTCGAGCTCTCGCCGCGCGGCCCGTCGATCCTCGTGTCGCGCGCCGCGCCCGAGCTCCTCGAGTACCTCATGCGCCAGGAGATCCCCGAGGTCGCCGACGGCACCGTCGAGATCAAGGCCATCGCCCGCGAGGCCGGCCAGCGCTCCAAGGTAGCGGTCACGTCGAACAACCCCAACGTCGACCCGATCGGCGCCTGCATCGGCCACCGCGGCAGCCGCATCCAGGCCGTCACCGCCGAGCTGCAGCGCGAGCGGGTCGACATCATCCAGTGGGACCAGGGGCCCCGCGAGTTCATCCGCAACGCGCTCTCCCCCGCCAAGGTCGGCAACATCGAGCTCGACACCGAGAACAAGAAGGCGCGGGTCACGGTCGGCTCCGACCAGCTCTCGCTGGCGATCGGCAAGAGCGGGCAGAACGTCCGCCTGGCCGCCAAGCTGACCGGCTACAGCATCGACCTCCAGCCGTCGGAGTCCGTCTCCGACCTCGACGCCGCCATGCAGGCCGCGGCCTCGCGCATGGCCGACACCGGTCAGGTCGAGCGCACGCACAGCGCCTTCGACGCGCTCTTCTCGGGCGGCCCGACCAGCGAGGGCGAAGCCGGAGAGTCCGCGCCCGCCGAAGCACAGGTCGAGGGCGAGGCGGACGGCGAGCCCACCGAAGAGGCCGAGACGGCCGAAGAGGCGGCCTCCTGACCATGGTCGCCACGCAGAACGGAACCGCCAAGCGCGCGCGGCACGTCCCGCTCAGGCGCTGCGTGGTCTGCCGGGAGAGCAGGCCGCAGGCCGAGCTGCTGCGCCTGACGGTGGACGGTTCGGGGGCGTACGTCTACGACCCCCGTCGCCGCCTCGGCGGCCGCGGCACCTGGGTCTGCCACGGCTGCGCGGCCGAGGCGGTCCAGAACGACGACGCGAAGAAGCTGAGCCGGGCCTTCCGAGGCCAGGCGGCACAGGTGCAGGGACTGCTGAGGGAAGCCGCCAGGCTCCCGCAGGAGCCGGCAAGGGGCCGGCCGGCGGCCGTCACCGCACGCCGGGACGGAGGCACGGATGACTGAGAAGGTAAGGATCTACCAACTAGCCAAGGAGCTCGGCGTCGACAACTCTGAGCTGCTCGAGCGCCTCGACGAGCTGGGCGTCGACTACAAGTCGGTCTCCAGCACGCTCGACGCCGACACCGCCGAGACGGTCAAGAACCTCATCTCCGACGCGGGCTCCGAGCCGGCTGCGGCGGCCCCGAGCGGCGCGCCCTCTGCGGTGGCCTCGGCCGAAGGCGCCGCTGCTGGCGCCGCGACCACGGCCGTGGCGGAACCCCCCGCCGCCACTGCCACCGCGCTGCCGCTACGGGCGCCGGTCGTCACCGTCATGGGCCACGTCGACCACGGCAAGACGTCGCTGCTCGACACGATCCGGCAGGCGCACGTCGCCGAGCGCGAGGCCGGCGGCATCACGCAGCACATCGGCGCCTACCAGGCGCAGACCAAGGGCGGGATCGTCACGTTCCTCGACACGCCCGGCCACGAGGCGTTCACGACGATCCGGCAGCGCGGCGCCAACGCCACGGACATCGCCGTCATCGTCGTAGCGGCCGACGACAGCGTCATGCCGCAGACGCGCGAGGCGATCGCCCACGCCAAGGCCGCCGAGGTGCCCATCGTGGTGGCGATCAACAAGGTCGACCTCCCGCAGGCCAACCCCGAGAAGGTCAAGCAGGACCTGATGCAGGTCGGGCTGGTGCCCGAGGAGTACGGCGGCGACACGATCGTCGTCGAGCTCTCCGCGAAGACGGGCCAGGGCGTCGACGACCTCCTCGAGATGCTGTCCCTCGTCGCCGAGGTCGAGGACCTCCGTGCCGACCCCGAGGGCCCGGTCCAAGGCGTCGTCATCGAGTCCGTGCTCGACAAGCGCGCCGGCGTCCTCGCCACCGTGCTCGTGCAGGAAGGCACGCTGCGCGTCGCCGATTACATCGTCTGCGGCGAGGTCTGGGCCAAGGTCAGGCGCCTGACCGACCACACGGGCGCCAACCTCGACGAGGCCGGTCCCTCGACGCCGGTGCTGGTGTTGGGCTTCTCGGATCAGCCGAGCGCCGGCGAGTTCGTGGAGGGCGTCGCGAGCGAGGCCGAGGCCAAGCGGATCGCGGAGGAGCGGCGCGAGGCGCGCGAGGAGCGCGGGCGCGAGGAGATCGGCCGCAAGGGCGTCACCCTCGCCGACCTCTTCGGCAAGCCCACGACCAAGACGATCCACCTCCTGATCAGGGCCGACACCCAGGGGTCGCTCGAGGCGATCCGCGGGGTGCTCGAGCGCGAGTCGGAATCGACCGACGAAGTGGACATCGACATCATGCTCGCCGAGGTGGGCGCGCCCACGGAGTCCGACCTGCTGCTCGCCGGCACCGCGGACGCCTCGGTGCTCTCGTTCGGCATCAACCCGCCCGGCAGCGTCATCAAGGCCGCCGAGCGGGCCGGCATCCCGCTCAAGAGCTACCGGATCATCTACGACCTCATCGAGGACGTGCAGAAGATGGTCCGCGGTCAGATAGAGCCGGAGTACGAGGAGCGCACGCTCGGCCGCGCCGAGGTCAGGCAGGTCATCCGCGTGCCCCGCTCCGGCAACATCGCCGGCTCCTACGTCCTCGACGGCGTGGTGCGGCGCGGCGCGAAGGCGCGCGTCCACCGCGGCGGCAAGGAGGTCTACAAGGGCTCCGTCGCCGGACTGCGGCGCTTCAAGGACGACGTCCGTGAGGTGGCGGCCGGCTACGAGTGCGGCATCAGCCTCCAGAACTACGACAACATCCAGGAAGGCGACATCATCGAGGTCTACGACCTCGTGGAGGTGCCGGTCGCATGAACCGCGCCGCTACTGGCGTCATCGTCCTGGCGGCGGTCCTCGCCTCCGTCCTCTACCTCTGGCAACCCTGGAACCAGGGCGAGTCGCCTCTCAAGCTCGGCCTCGACCTCCAGGGCGGCCTCCGCGTCACGCTCCAGGCCGAGGAGCCCAACCCTCTCCTCGAGGACCTGGTCACGGCGCGCGACGTCATCGAGAACCGCGTCAACCAGTTCGGCGTCTCCGAGGCGCTGGTGCAGACGTCCGGCACGCGCAACGTCGTCGTCGAGCTGCCTGGCCTCACCTCCGAGGACCAGCAGCGCGCCCTCGACCTGATCGGCCAGCAGGCCGTGCTCGAGTTCCGCCTGGTGCGGCGCGAGTCGCAGGGCGTGTTCACCGAGGCGCTCACGCTCGCCGACCTCGAGCCGACCGCGTTCACCGGCGAGATCGTCTCGAACGCCTCCGCCGCGTTCGGGCAGGCGATCGGCATCCCGGGCGGCCCTGTCGTCACCTTCACGATCCGGCCCGACCAGGCCCAGCAGTTCGGGCAGTTCACGGGCAGCAACCTCGGACGGCGCATGGCGATCGTCCTCGACGACGTCGTCATCACGGCCCCGACGCTCGAGGGCCGCATCTCGACCGAGGGCCAGATCACCGGCATCGGGAGCATCGACGAGGCTGCCGACATCGCCGTCGTGCTGCGCTCCGGCAGCTTGCCGATCAACCTGCAGGTCGCCGAGGTGCGCGCCATCGGGCCGACCCTCGGCCAGGACGCGATCAACGCCGGCACTACCGCCGCCCTCATCGGCGGCGCCGCGGTGATCGTCGCGGTCGTCGCCTACTACGGCCCGCTCTTCGGAGGCGTGCTCGCCTTCGGCGTCCTCCTGGCCATGCTGTTCATCTTCGGTGCCCTCGCGGGCCTGAACGCCACCCTCACCTTGCCCGGGCTCGCCGGCCTGGTGCTGACGATCGGCGCCGCCGTCGACGGCAACGTCATCAGCTTCGAGCGCATCCGCGAGGAGCTGCGCCAGGGGCGCGGCATCCGCCTGGCGATGAAGCGGGGCTTCGCGAGCTCGCTGTCGGCGATCATCGACGCCAACGTGACCACACTGCTCGTAGCCGCCGCGCTCTACCAGTACACGAGCGGCCCGGTCCGCGGCTTCGCGGTGACGCTGGCGCTCGGCATCGTGGCGTCCGTGTTCGTGAACGTGGTCGTCGTCCCGTTCATCCTCGACCTGCTCACGCTCAACAACCGGCGCACCTTCCTGTGGCAGGGCTTCGACATCCGGGGTCTGCGCTTCGTGACGCGCGG
>JBIQIQ010000096.1:0-9175 GCA_044507975.1 Deinococcaceae bacterium | reverse complement strand
GCGCTCACGAAGCCGTTGCTGACCGTCCTGCGGGTCCCGTACTCGCGCCTGATGCCCATCATCATGGTGCTCTGCACGGTGGGGGCGTTCGCGATCGCCAGCCGCGTCTTCGACATCTGGGTGATGCTCGCCTTCGGCGTCATCGGCTACGTGCTCCGTGCGCTCGGGTTCCCGCTAGCGCCCCTCATCCTCGGCGTGGTGCTCGGCCCGATCCTCGACTCGAACCTGCGCCGCGGCCTCGTCGTCTCCGGCGGCTCCCTCGAGCCGTTCTTCACCCGTCCGATCAGCGCCGTGCTGTGGGTGACGATCCTCGTCACCGTCCTGCTCGGCGTGCCTGCTGTGCAGAGGGCCCTCGCCAGGTCGTTGCGTCGCAAGCAGCCAGCGCCGGATGCCTGAGCGCGTCGGCCGGCTGCCCTTCTCGCTCGCGCTCTGCAACGAGGTGGTCCGCGAGCTGGCTTTCGCCGAGCAGTGCGGCCTCGCGGCGCGGCTCGGCTACGACGCGCTCGAGGTCGCGCCGTTCACGCTCGCGGACGACCCCCGCCGGGTGACGGAGGCCCAGCTGGCGAGTTGGCGCGGCCAGGCCGAGGCCGCTGGCGTGCGGGTCTCCTCGCTCCACTGGCTGCTCACGGCTCCGCCGGGGCTCTCGATCACGAGCGCCGACCCGCGCGTCCGGGCCGACACCCTCGAGGTCATCGAGGCGTTGGTCGACATGTGTGCCGCTCTCGGGGGGCAGGTGCTCGTGCACGGCTCGCCGCGGCAGCGCGAGCTCTCGGCAGACGACCCCGCTGGCGACGCGGCGCGCGGCCGGGAGGCGTTCGCGCTCGCCGCCGCGATGGCGCAGCGAGCGGGCGTGACCTACTGCATCGAGCCGCTCTCGCAGCGGGAGACGGCGTTCGTGAACACCGTCGCCGACGCCGAGGCGATCGTGGCCGAGGTGGGCAGCTCCTCCCTGCGCACGATGGTAGACACCCGCGCGGCGCGGCTCTCGGAGGCCGAGCCGGTGGAGGCGGTCCTGGAGAGAGGTCTGCGGGCCGGCAGCGTGGCTCACGTCCACGTCAACGACGCGTCGGGCGTCGGGCCGGGGCAGGGGGAGGACGACTTCGCCGGCGTGTTCAGGGTGCTCCTGCGGGAGGGCTACGCTGGCACCGTGGCGGTCGAGCCTTTCGAGTACGTGCCGGACGGCCCCACGTCCGCGGCTAGGGCAGCCGGGTTCGTGACCGGTCTCGTCGCCGGCTTGATGGAGGAGTAGCACATGGAGTTCCGCACGGTGGAGGAGCTGGAGGCGCGGCTGGCGCAGCCGACCGAGAGGCTCGTCGAGGACATGCGCCGGGTCCAGGGCGACGTGATGCTGCTGGGCGCCGGGGGGAAGATGGGTCCGAGCCTGGCCATGCTGGCGCGCAACGCCCTGCACGCCGCCGGGAACGACGCGAGGGTGATCGCGGTGTCGCGGTTCTCGGACGAGGCCGCCGAGCGCCGCCTCAACGACAGCGGCATCGAGACCGTTCGCGCCGACCTGCTCGACGAGGACGAGCTCGCCGGCCTGCCGGACGCGCCGAACGTCATCTACATGGCGGCGATGAAGTTCGGCGCCAGCGGCCAGGCGCCCCTCACGTGGGCGATGAACACCTACCTGCCCGGCCGCGTCGCCGAGCGCTTCGCCGGCTCGCGCATCGTGTCGTTCTCCTCGGGCAACGTCTACCCCCTCACGCCCCTGTCGCAGGGCGCTCCCACCGAGTCCGACCCGGTCGGCCCGGTGGGCGAGTACGCCTGGTCGGTGCTTGGCCGCGAGCGCATGTTCGCCTACTTCTCGGCCAAGCACGGCACCGAGGTGGCGCTGCTGCGGCTGAACTACGCGGTCGAGACGCGCTACGGGGTCCTCGTCGACATCGCCCAGGCGGTGCACGAGGGCCGGCCGGTCGACGTCGCCATGGGCCACGTGAACGTCATCTGGCAGGGCGACGCCAACGAGGTCACCCTTAGGGCGCTGCTCCACTGCTCCAACCCGCCCACGGTCATCAACCTCACCGGGCCGGAGACGGCCTCGGTGCGCAAGCTCGCCGTCCGACTGGGCGAGCGCATGGGCAAGGAGCCCGTCTTCGCCGGCGAAGAGCAGCCCAGCGCCCTCCTCAACGACGCCTCCAAGAGCCACGCCACCTTCGGCTACCCGAGCGTCGCGTTGAACACGTTGGTCGAATGGGTAGCGGACTGGGTGGTCGCCGGCGGCGAGACGCACGGCAAGCCGACGAAGTTCCAGGTCCGCACGGGCGAGTTCTGATGGCGCGCGCGCTCAGCGGCGACAAGGCCGCGCTGCTGCATGACGGCACGGTCATCCCGGCCCACCCGCTCGCCCTGAACGCCGACCGGCGCCTCGACGAGCGCCGGCAGCGGGCTCTCACCCGCTACTACGCGGCTGCCGGGGCCGGCGGCGTGGCCGTCGGCGTGCACACCACGCAGTTCGAGATCCGGCACGTCGGCCTGCTCGAGCCGGTGCTGAGGCTGGCCGCCGAGGAGGTCGCGGCGGCGGGAGCCAGGCCGTTCCTGAAGGTCGCCGGCGTCCTGGGCGACCGCGACCAGGCGCTGCGGGAGGCGGAGCTGGCGGCCTCGCTGGGCTACGACCTCGCGCTCCTGAGCTTCCGCGGTCTGGAGCACCTCGGCGAGGCCGAGCTGATCGAGCACGCCCGGGCCGTCACGGACGTCCTGCCGGTCTTCGGCTTCTACCTGCAGACCGCCGTGGGCGGCAGGCGCCTCTCGCGCGAGTTCTGGCGGGACTTCGCCGACCTGCCCGGCGTCGTGGCCATCAAGGTCGCCCCGTTCGACCGCTACGCGACGCTCGACGTGGTGCGCGCCGTAGCGGCTTCGTCGCGGGCCGATGAGGTCGCGCTCTACACGGGCAACGACGACGACATCGTCGTCGACCTGCTCACGCCCTACCGCGTGAGCGTGAACGGCCGGACCGTCGAGAAGCGCATCGTGGGAGGCCTGCTGGGCCAATGGGCGGTGTGGACCAGGCGCGCCGTCGAGCTCCTCGAGGAGGTCAAGAGGGTGCGCGACCAGGGCGCCGTGCCGGCCGAGCTCCTCACCCGGGCGGCCCGTTGGACCGACGCCAACGCCGCCGTGTTCGACGCTGCCAACCGCTTCGCCGGCGTGATCGCCGGGGTTCACGAGGTGCTGAGGCGCCAGGGTCTCCTCGAGGGCGTCTGGTGCCTCGACCCCGAGGAGGGGCTCTCGCCCGGGCAGGCGGAGGAGATCGAGCGCGTCTACCGCGAGCACCCCGACCTGACGGACGACGACTTCGTCGCCGCGCACATCGCAGAGTGGCTCGGCTGACGACGCCGAGCGGCGTGACGCTCGGCGTCCTGGGCGCGGCGGACGTGCCGGCGGCGGCGGCGTTGTCGCGGAGCGTGGGCTGGAACCAGGACGAGGCCGACTGGGGCCGCCTCGTCGCCCTGCACCCCGAGGGAGCGCTGGCAGCGCGGGCGGACGGTGAGCTCGTCGGCACCGCCACGCTCGTGCGTTATGGGAAGGCGCTCGCGTGGCTCGGGATGGTCATCGTCGACCCGCGCCGGCGCGGCGAGGGCATCGGCGCGGCGCTGCTCGACGCCGCGCTCGCTCAGCTCGCCCCCGACGACGTCGTGGGCCTCGACGCCACCGATCTCGGGGCGCCGCTCTACGAGCGGCGGGGCTTCGCCCGCGTCGGCGCCATCGAGCGCTGGAGCGGTGCGCTGGTGCCGCCGGCCGGTGGCGCGCCCGTGCCGGGCACCGCGGTCCGGCGCGCCGCGCCAGAGGACGCTGCCGCCCTCGCGGCGTTCGACCGGTCGGTGGCCGGCGTCGACCGCGGCGACCTCCTGGCGCGGCTGCTCGCCGAGCCGGGCACGGAGGTGCTGGCCGCCGTCCGGGCGGAAGCGGTCGTGGCGTACGCGGCCTCCCGGACCGGGCGCGAGCGAAGGCACGTGGGGCCCGTCGTGGCCGCGGACGGCGCTGCCCTGGTCGGCGTCCTGAACGCCGTCGCCGCAGCGCTATCCGGCGCCGAGGTGTTCCTCGACGCGGTGCAGAGTCAGGACCGCACGCTGCGGCTGGAGGACTGGGGGCTGGAGGTCGCGCGTACGCTGGGGCGCATGGTCCGGCCGGCCGGCGCGGACGTCGCCCTTCTGGGCCCGGGGCTCGTGGCGGCCATGGGCTTCGAATGGGGCTGAGGAGGAGAGCTAGGTGAGCGAAACGAAGGTCGGCATCGTTCTGAACGGCGTGACCGGGCGCATGGGCACGAACCAGCACCTGGTCAGGTCGATCCTGGCCATCCGCGAGCAGGGCGGCGTGAAGGGTCCGAACGGCACGATCGTCCCCGAGCCGGTGCTGGTCGGCCGCAACGAGCGGAAGCTCGCCGAGCTGGCCAAGACGCACGGGTTGGAGCGCTACACGACCGACCTCGACGAGGCCCTCGCCGAGCCGGACGTCAGCGTCTACTTCGACGCGCTCTCCACGTCGCACCGCGCCCCGGCCGTCCTAAAGGCCATCGAGCGCAGCAACCACGTCTACTGCGAGAAGCCGGTCGCCACCGACGTGGCGACGGCCCTGGAGCTCGCTCGTGCCGCCGAGGCGGCAGGGGTGAAGAACGGCGTCGTGCAGGACAAGCTCTTCCTGCCCGGGCTCCTCAAGCTCAAGCGGCTGCTGGACAGCGGGTTCTTCGGCGAGGTGCTGTCCGTGCGGGGCGACTTCGGCTACTGGGTGTTCGAGGGCGACTGGCAGCCGGCGCAGCGACCGTCGTGGAACTACCGCTCGGCGGAGGGCGGCGGCATCATCCTCGACATGTTCGCCCACTGGGAGTACGTCATCTCGAACCTCTTCGGGCCCATCCGGTCGCTGGTGAACCTCGGCGCCACGCACGTGCCGGTCAGGCACGACGAGGAAGGCAGGCGCTACGACGCCGACGCCGATGACGCCGCCTACGCGATCTTCCAGCTCGAGAACGGGGTCGTGGTGCAGATGAACTCGTCGTGGGCCACCCGCGTCTACCGCGACGACCTCCTCACCGTGCAGGTCGACGGCACGCTCGGCAGCGCCGTCGCGGGCCTGCGCGAGGTGAGGGTCCAGCCGCGTGCCACGACCCCGAAGCCGGTGTGGAACCCCGACGTTCCCAACCCGATCGACTTCCGGGAGGGCTGGACGCTCGTGCCCACCAACGACCGCTACGACAACGCCTTCAAGCTCCAGTGGGAGCGCTTCTTGAGGCACGTCGTGTGGGACGAGCCGTTCCCCTGGACGCTGCGCGCCGGCGCCCGCGGCGTCCAGCTGGCCGAGCTCGGCCTGACGTCCTGGCGCGAGCGCCGCTGGGTGGACGTCGAGGAGCTGCCGCGGTGAGCCGCGAGCTGCTGTTGCCGCGGAAGGGAGGGGCGCTCGAGCGCTACGTTCCCCGCGCCGAGGCCCGGGAGTGGCCGCGTCCGGCTTCCCCGTTGCGCTCGCGCGTCGCGTACGCCGCGGCGCACGTCGTCAAGGACCCGCTGGGGCCCGACTCCGGCCCGGAGGCCATCGACTGGGACGCCACGATCGCGTACCGGCGGCACCTGTGGTCGTACGGCCTGGGCGTGGCCGAGGCGATGGACACCGCGCAGCGCGGAATGGGGCTCGGCTACGAGGCGACCCAGGTGCTCATCGAGCGCGCCTGCGAGGCGGCGCGCGAGGCGGGAGGGGCCATCGTCTGCGGCGCGGGCACCGACCAGTTGCCGGCCGGCGCCGACGCCACGCTCGACGACATCGCCAGCGCCTACCTCGAGCAGGTCGGGCACATCGAGGCCGCCGGCGGACGCGTCGTGGTGATGGCGAGCCGCCACCTCGCCCGCGCCGCTCGGGGCCCCGACGACTACGCCTACGTCTACGGCCGCGTGCTCTCGCGCGTGAGGGAGCCGGCGGTGATCCACTGGCTGGGCGAGATGTTCGACCCCGCGCTGGCGGGCTACTGGGGGAGCCGCGAGGTGCCGGAGGCCATGGCCACCTGCCTGAGCGTCATCGAAGGGCACGCCGCCAAGGTCGAGGGGATCAAGCTCTCTCTGCTGGACGCCGGCCACGAGGTGACGATGAGGGCCAGGCTGCCGGCGGGCGTGCGCATGCTCACCGGCGACGACTTCAACTACCCCGAGCTGATCCGCGGCGACGGCGAGCACCACTCCGACGCGCTGCTCGGCATCTTCGACGCCATCGCCCCGGCGGCGTCCGCCGCGCTGCAGGCCCTCGACGCTGGTGACCTGAAGAGGTACGACGACGTCTTCGCGCCCACCGTGCCGCTCTCCCGGCTGATCTTCGAGGCGCCGACCTACGACTACAAGACCGGTGTCGTATTCCTCGCCTACCTGAACGGCTTCCAGGACCACTTCCGCATGGTCGCCGGCCGGGAGAGCGCTCGCAGCATCGCCCACCTCGGCGAGCTGTTCGTCCTCGCCGACCAGGCCGGCGTGCTGCTCGACCCCGACCTCGCCGCGGAGCGCATGCGGCTGGTCCTGAGGCTCGCCGGCCTCGACGCGTGAGCACGGCCGTGCGGCCGGCACCGGGGCTCGAGCGCCTGAGCCTCAACACTGCCACCGTGCGCGGGGGGCTGCTCGAGACCGTCGAGGCGTGCGCGCGAGCGGGCGTGCCCTGGATCGCGCCGTGGCGCCACCAGCTCGCGGAGGCGTCGACCAAGGAGGCGACGCGAGCCATCCGCGCCGCCGGCCTGCGCGTCTCGAGCCTGTGCCGCGGAGGCTTCTTCCCGGCGCCGACGGCGCGCGAGCGACAGGAGCGCATCGACGACAACCTCCGCGCCCTCGACGAGGCCGCCGAGCTAGGAGCGGAGGTGCTGGTGCTGGTGTGCGGCGGCGTGGTCGGCCGCGACCTGGCCGGCTCGCGGCGGATGGTCGAGGACGGCATCGGCGCGCTGCTCGGCCCGGCCGCCGAGCGCGGCGTGAGGCTCGGGATCGAGCCCCTGCACCCGATGTTCGCCGCCGACCGCTCGGTCGTCGTGACGCTGGGGCAGGCGAACGACATGGCAGGGCGCCTCGCCTCGCCCTGGGTGGGCGTGGTCGTGGACGTCTACCACGTGTGGTGGGACCCGGCCGTGGAGGACGAGATCGCGCGCGCCGGCCGCCGCGTGCTGGGGTTCCACGTCAACGACTGGATCGTGCCGCTGCCCGACATGCTCAACGGCCGCGGGATGATGGGCGACGGCGTCATCGACCTGCGGGGGCTGCGGCGCAGCGCCGACGCCGCCGGCTACGACGGGCCCATCGAGGTCGAGATCTTCAACGAGTCGGTGAGGTCGCTGGGCGTGGCCGAGGCCGTCGCGCTGTCCGCTCGGCGCTACCGCGAGACCGTCCTCGACCCGGCTCCGGGGTGAGCTCGCCGTGCGACGCTCAGCCGCCCGCGCGCCTCAGACGCGAGGTCGGCGTCTTCGGCGCCGTGATGCTGGGCCTCGGCTCGATCGTGGGCACCGGCGTCTTCGTCTCGTTGGGCGTGGCGGCCGGGGTGGCTGGCCCGGCCGTCTTGCTGGCGGTCCTCATCGGGGCGGCGGTCGCGTCGTTCAACGGCCTCTCGAGCGCGCAGCTGGCCGCCGACCATCCCGTGTCGGGCGGCACCTACGAGTACGGCTACCGCTACCTCCTCCCGTGGCTCGGGTTCCTGGCGGGCGTGACGTTCCTGCTGGCCAAGAGCGCGTCGGCGGCCACGGCGGCGCTGGGGTTCGCGGGCTACCTGCTTGGCCTGCTGGGAGTGCCGACAGGGTGGAGCGTACCGGTCGGGGTCGCGGCCGTGCTGGCCCTGACCGCGGTCGTGCTCGCGGGCATGCGGCGTTCGAACGCCGTCAACGTCGTGATCGTGGCAGTGACGCTCCTGAGCCTGCTGGCGTTCGTCGCCGCAGGCGTCCCGGCCGCCCTGGCGAACGGGGCCGGGAACCTCGTGCCCTTCTTCCAGCCGGAGCTCGGGCGCTCGCCCTCGGCCGCGCTCCTCAGCGCGTCGGCGCTGATGTTCGTGGCGTTCACCGGTTACGGCCGCATCGCGACCCTGGGCGAGGAGGTGAGGGAGCCGCGCGCCACGATCCCGTGGGCGATCGTCGCGGCTCTCGTCGTCGTCGCCGTGCTGTACGGGCTGGTCGGCCTGGTGGGCGTGGCGGCGGTAGGGGCGGACGGCCTGGCGCGCGTCGAGGGCAGGGCGGCGCCTCTCGAGCTCGCGGCGCGGGCGTTCGGGGCACCGGGGGTCGCGCGCTTCGTGGCGGTCGGCGCCGTGACCGCGATGCTCGGCGTGCTGCTCAACCTCGTGCTCGGCCTCTCGCGCGTGCTGCTCGCGATGGGGAGGCGGGGCGACGCGCCGCGCGCGTTCGGGCGTCTCGATCCCAGCGGCAGCACTCCCACCGCGGCCGTGGTCGCGGTGGGAGTGCTCATCGCTCTGCTCGTTCTCGTCGGGGACGTTCGCACGACGTGGTCGTTCAGCGCCTTCACCGTGCTCGTCTACTACGCGATCACGAACCTCGCCGCTCTGGCCCTGCCGCCGGGAGCGCGCCGGTTCCCTCGCTGGGTCGCCGGGCTCGGCCTCCTCAGCTGCGTCGGCCTGGCGTTCTTCGTCGCGCCGGCGGTGTGGCTGACAGGCACCGGCCTCCTGGCGGCAGCGGTCCTGGTCAGGTGGGCGCTGGCGCGCCGGCGCGGCTGACCTGTCGCCTCGCGTCGGTCAGAAGGTGGGCGGGACCGTCGTGAGGACGGGATCCGCCGGCGCCTCGACGCTGGCGAGGCGGATGTGGGAGAAGGCGTCGGCCTCGTCGGAGACGAAGGACCAGGCAACCCAGTTCCACCCGGCGTCCAGGTCGAGCTCGACGACGGTCTCCTGAGCCACGCAGTCGTCTCCGGCTGCCGTCACCTCGACCGGGCCGGTAGCGAAGACGAACCCGTAGAAGGTGCGGGCGAGGAGGTCGGGCTCGGTGAAGTTGGTCACCTCGGCGTCGGTGAGCATCCCGAACGTCAGGCCCCCCGACGTCAGCAGCGCCACGCCCGGCGCCGTGATCAGCTCGAAGCCCGTCGGCGTCATCATGACGGCAGGGTCCGAGATCGTCACGTCGCACGTGAGGTAGGCGAAGCTGAGGACGCCCTCTCCAACGGGCACGAGCAGCGCTGCGAGGTCGGCGTCGTCGGCCGGGAACTCGAGCTCGACGCTGCCGTCGTCGCCG
>JBIQIQ010000095.1:0-9426 GCA_044507975.1 Deinococcaceae bacterium | reverse complement strand
TGGGCCGGCCCGGACCGCGGGCCGACCGACCTCCCCAGCGTTAGACTCCTGACCCATGGACCCGACCGCCGTGCTACCGCGCGGGCTCCCCGACTTCCCGCTACCGACCGACCGCGGCCGCTTCGGGCGGTTCGGCGGCCGCTACGTACCCGAGACGCTCGTGCCTGCCCTGCAGTCGCTCGAAGCCGCGTACCGGGACGCCAAGGCCGACCCGGCCTTCGTAGCCGACCTCAGGCACGTGCTGCGCGAGTACGTCGGGCGGCCATCGCCTCTCTACCTCGCCGAGAACCTCACGCGCGAGCTCGGGGGCGCGAGGGTCTACCTCAAGCGCGAGGACCTCAACCACACGGGCGCTCACAAGATCAACAACACGTTGGGCCAGGCGCTGCTCGCCAGGCGCATGGGCCTGCGCCGCATCGTCGCCGAGACGGGAGCTGGCCAGCACGGGGTGGCAGCCGCCACGGCGGCGGCGCTGTTCGGGCTCGAGTGCGTCGTCTACATGGGCGAGGAGGACGTGCGGCGCCAGGAGCTGAACGTCTACCGGATGCGGTTGCTCGGCGCCGAGGTCGTGAGCGTGAGCTCCGGCACCCGCACCCTCAAGGACGCCACCAACGAGGCGATCCGCGCCTGGGTCACGAACGTGAGGGACACGTTCTACGTGCTCGGCTCCGTCGTCGGTCCGCACCCGTACCCCATGCTCGTGCGCGACCTGCAGAGCGTGATCGGCTTCGAGGTCATGGACCAGCTGCGAGCGCGCGAGGGTCGCAGCGTCCCGGACGTCCTCGTCGCCTGCGTCGGAGGCGGGAGCAACGCGATCGGCCTCTTCGCGCCGTTCGCGTACCTCCCCGACGGCGAGCGGCCGCGTCTGGTCGGGGTCGAGGCCGGCGGCCACGGCCTGGCGAGCGGGATGCACGCGGCCAGCATCGCCGGCGGCAAGACCGGCGTCCTGCACGGCTCGATGATGTACCTCCTCTCGGACGCGGGCGGCCAGGTCTCCCCGCCGCACTCCGTGTCGGCGGGGCTCGACTACCCCGGCATCGGACCGGAGCACAGCCATTACGCCGAGAGCGGCATCGCCGAGTACGCCGTCGCCACCGACGAGGACGCCCTGTCCGCCTTCGAGGCCCTGGCCAGGACCGAGGGCATCGTCCCAGCGCTCGAGAGCGCGCACGCCGTGGCGCAGGCCACGAAGCTGGCGCCCGAGCTGCCGCGGGAAGCGGTGATGGTCGTGAGCCTCTCAGGTCGCGGCGACAAGGACGTCGCCGAGGTGAGCAGGCTGAGGGGCGGCGCGGTCGGCGCGGCCAGGACCGAGGCCCCGGGAGCCGCGCGATGAGTGCCCCGCTGCCGCGCGCGCTCGGCCGCGTAGAGCGCGCCTTCGACTCCGCCAGGGCCGAGGGGCGGGCCGCGTTCGTCGCCTACCTGACGGCCGGGTTCCCCGACCGGGAGCGGTTCCTCGCGGCGGCCGACGCCGTGCTGGAGCACGCCGACGTCCTCGAGGTCGGTCTCCCCTTCTCCGATCCGCTCGGCGACGGGCCGACGGTGCAGCGCGCCTCCGAGCGCGCTCTGGCGGGCGGGACGAGCGGGCTCGAGACCGTGGAGCTCGTCGCCGCGCTGCGCGGCATGACCGACAAGGCCCTCGTCGTGATGTCGTACTACAACCCGATCTACTGCTACCCGGGAGGTGAGGCGGCCTTCGTGGGCGACCTCGCTGCGGCGGGCGGAGACGGCATGATCCTCCCCGACCTGCCCCCCGACGAGGCAGGCGACCTCATCGACGCGTCGCGCGCGGCCCAGCTGGACACCGTCTTCCTCGTCGCTCCGACCTCGACGGAGGAGCGGCTGAGGTTGGTGGCGGGGGCGAGCCGCGGCTTCGTCTACGCCGTCAGCGTCACCGGCGTCACGGGTGCCCGCGACTCCGTGCCGGACGAGGTCGAGGGCCTGGTGCGGCGCACGCACGCCGCCGGTGCCCGCAACGTCGCGGTCGGCTTCGGCGTCGCGAGCGCCGCCACCGCGCGCGCCGTCGCGCGGGTCGCGGACGGCGTCGTCGTCGGTTCTGCCTTGATCACCGCGCTGGACGAGGGACGCGACCTGAAAGCGCTGGCCAGGGACCTGCGCGAGGGTTGTCTGCGCTGAAGGCCCTGCCCTAGGCCGCGATCAGAGCCGGTCGCTGAGGACCCTGACCTCGGAGCCGACGGCGGCGAACAGGTCGTGAGCCAGCAGGAGGTCCGCCGGCACGCCGGGCGGCACGTCCTGGCTCACCACCCGCACCACGATCGGTTCACCGCCGACCGGGCTGATGACGAGCAGGCTGCCCACGCGATGGGTGCGCGAGATCGCCTCGTAGCCGCGGAGCTGGCCGTGGCCGGCGACCCGCACCATGCCTGACGGAAGCGTGAGCACCTCGAGCCGGACGTCGGCCACCCCTGCTCCCACCATGCCTATGGCGTCGGCCGCGGCACGGGACAGGTCGATGACGCGGCCGCCCTTGAAGGGTCCGCGGTCGTTGATGCGCACGACGACGCTGCGACCGTTCTGCACGTTGTGGACGCGCACCAGCGTGTCGAACGGCAGCTCCCGGTGGGCGGCGGTGAGCTGCCCCGGGTCGAAGACCTCGCCGTTGGCGGTGCGGCGGCCGGCGAAGCCGGGGCCGTACCAGGAGGCCTTGCCGGTCTGGTGCGTGAACGGCGGCGCCTCGGTCTCGACCACGTAGGCGGTCGGGACCGCCTCCGACCGCGCCACCATCGGCGCGCAGGCCGACAGCGAGAGGGCGCAGCAGAGCAGGCCGACGAGCTGTTTCTGGCGATGTGAGACGGGACCGCGCGCGTGCACGACAGATGCTACGCGCGCGGCGACTGTGTGAGATGTGAAGACGTTCCTGGCTCAGGCCCAGGTGCGGCGAGCGAGCTCCTTCTGGCACAGCACGAAGGCCTCGTAGTCCTCGATCTCGGCGCTGCCGTCGGTGATGGCCGACTCGCACTTCGATATGATCTCGGACAGCTCCTCGTTGCTGTAGTACCGGATGGCTTCGGCCATCGGACGACTCTGTACCATCCTGCTCCTCGTTCCCGGTCGGCTCTCGACCAAACCCATCTGGGACGAAAGCTAGCAGCGACCTTCTTACAGAACTCTCACGCAAAGGCGGAGCTCGACGACGCGTCGCCAGGCAGGTCTTCCGGCTCCGGCTCCGCGACCGCCGGAGGGCTATCGTGGGCCGCGATGACCGACACGCACTGCCACCTCACGCGCCTCCCCGACCCCGACGCGGCGGTGACGGGCTCCGGCCTCGTCCGGCTGGTGACCGTCGGCACATCGGTCGACGATTCGGCGGCCGCCCTGGCCGTGGCGAGACGTCACGCGACCGTCAGCGTGGCGGTGGGCGTCCATCCCAACGAGGCGTCCGCCGCCCGCGACCCCGCGGTCCGCGCCGGCATCGAGCGCCTGGCCGCCGACCCGAGCGTGGTGGCGATCGGCGAGACGGGCTTCGACACCCACTGGGACGCGGAGACCCTGGTCACGCAGCGCGAGGCCTTCGACTGGCACGCCGAGCTAGCGTCGAGGACCGACAAGGCGCTCGTGCTGCACGTGCGCGACGCTCAGGGCCGCGACGACGCCAGCGCCGCCGCCGCGGAGGCGATCCGCTCCGCCGGCTGGGGCCGCGGCGTGCTGCACTGCTTCAACGGCGCGCCCGGCCTCCTCGCAGCCGGGCTCGAGCTGGGTTGGTACGTCTCGTTCGCTGGCAACCTCACCTACCCTTCGGCCTCCGGCATCCGCGAGGCGGCCGCTGGCGTGCCCGCCGACCGTCTTCTGGTCGAGACCGACAGCCCCTTCCTGACGCCGGTACCGCACCGTGGCCGGCCCAACACGCCGGCCCACGTGCGCCTCACGGCGGCGCGGCTGGCTGAGGTGCGGGGCGTCGACCCGGACGAGCTCGAGCCGGTGCTCGACGCCAACGCGGCCCGCCTGTTCGGTTGGGGGTCCGATGCGGCCGCCTGAGGGTCCTCGACGCGACGAGGCCCTGAGGGTCGAGGTGGCGCTCGACGAGGCTGGCGCCGCCACCTACCTCGGGGCGCGTCCGGCCAGCCTCTACGTCGAGCGGGTGGGCCCGGAAGGCGCGCCCAGCGTCTACTACCTCCACGGCGGACCGGGCTACAACGCGGCGTCATTCCGAGAGCTGGCGGGGGCGGACCTCGAGGGCTTCGACGTGCTCTACGCCGACCAGCGAGGCGCGGGGCGCAGCACCGGCGAGGGCGGCAGCGACGTCGCCCTCCTCGCTGCGGACGTCCTCGCCGTCCTCGACGCCCTGTCGGTCCAGAAGACCGCGCTTCTGGCCCACGGCTTCGGAGCCCTGGTCGCGCTGCGGGTCGCGCGCACGGCTCCCGAGCGCGTCGAGCGCCTCGTCCTCGTCAACCCCTGGGTGTCGATGCCGCAGCTGGCGAGGGACCTCCATGCCGAGGCGACCGGCGCACGCGGGGCTGGAGACCCGGAATCGGAGCTCGCGGACCCGCGCGCCCTCGTCGACGAGGCGTTGGGCCTCGTGAACCCCAAGGCGCTCTTCGACGCGATGCAGTTCCCGAGCGCGGCCTCGCGCCTCTTCCTCGAGCACGTCGACGCCGTCGCGCTCTCCGGCGAGCTTCCCGACGACGTGGACGACGCCGTCTGGCTGAGCGACGGCCTCCACGACCTGCGAGCGGCGGCCGACGGCGCCCTGCCCCTCGTGCTGCTCTCCGGGCGGCACGACCGCACGAGCTACCCGAGCCAGGCCGAGCTCGTCCTCACGGCGGCTCCGCAGGCGTTGTTCGGCCTGCTCGACGCCGGACACTACCCCTGGATCGACGACGACGGCTTCGGGCCCACCCTGGCGGACGCCCTCGGCGCAGCCTGACCGGGCTCGGGCCGATGCGCTCTCGGCGTGCGTCTGGCAGCGTAAGAGCGCGGTCAGGACGGTCTGTTAGACTCCGCCGATGCTCCGCCCCGACGCTCGCGTCGACAGCCTCGACGACGTGACCCCCGACCTGCTGCGCTCGTTGGGCGCCAGGTACGCGCTCCTCGACCTCGACGACACGCTCGTCGCCTCCGACCGCAGCGAAGCGGTGCCGGCAGCGGCGCTGCTCGTCGAGCGCCTCCGCTCCGCGGCGATCGGCGTGGCGATCCTCTCCAACGGCAAGCGCGAGCGCGTCGACGCGGCGGCCTCGCTCCTGGGGGTCCCGGGCGTGGCCCTCTCCGGCAAGCCCTTCGGGCGGGCGTTCCGCAAAGCGCTCGCCCTGCTGCCCGGCGCCCACCCATCCACGACGGCCATGATCGGCGACCAGCTCTTCACCGACGTCCTGGGCGCCAAGCGCGCCGGGATGGTCAGCGTCCTGGTCAAGCCCCTGACCGCGGGTAAGCTTCCTCATACCAGGCTGGCCCGTCGACTTGAGAGAATGATCCTCGAGGAGCGTTGACCTTGGCAGTCCTCTCGATCGGCGACAAGCGGCTTGGCGCCGTACTGCTCGAGCGTGGCTACGTCACAGACGACGCGCTGCAGCAGGCGATCGCCCGCCATGCGGAGGTAGGCGGCCGCCTGGCGGAGATTCTCATGCAGCTCGGCGTCATCTCGGAGCAGCGCATCGCGCGGGCGGTCGAGGAGTCGATCGGCATACCCCTCGTCAACCTGCCGCGCGTCGACGTGATGGGCGAGGCGCTGTCCAAGCTGCCCGGCACGCTAGCGTCCGAGCTGCTCGCCATGCCCTTCGCCATCGATGGCGACCGCCTGCGGGTCGCGTTCGTCGACCCGCTCGACGCCCTGCTCATCGAAGAGGTCGAGGACGCCTCCGGCTGCCTCGTCGAGCCGTACCAGGCGCTCTCGAAGGAGCTGATGTGGGCGCTGGCGACCTACTACCCCGAGCTCGGCCTCGAGCCGCCTGTCGACGTCGACGTCGACATCAGCCAGCGCCTCGGCAACCTCGCGGTGGCGCGCGGCCTGATCACGGAGGAGCAGCTCGACGCCGCGATCGCTGAGCAGCAACGTACCGGCGGCCTGCTGGGCCGCATCCTCGTGCAGGCCGGCGCACTCGGGGAGGAGCAGCTCGCGCAGCTGCTCGCGGCCCAGATGAACATCGAGTACGTGCCGAGCCTCGAAGGCGAGCCGGTCACCGAGAAGCTGAGCAGCGCCCTCCTTAGGCTCGACGCCGTACAGTTCTCGGCCGTCCCCTACCGCCTCGAGGAGGACGTGCTCGTCGTCGCCATCGCCGACCCGCGGCGCATGCCCGACATCGAGTCGATCGTGAACCGGCCCGTCAGGTTCGTCGCCGCGCCCGAGACGGCGGTGCAGAAGAGGATCGACCGCCTCTACGCCGACGACAAGGGCCGCCTCGGCGAGACCCTGCTGCAGAGCAGGCGCCTGAAGCGTGAGCAGCTGAGGCGAGCGCTCGAGGAGCAGACGAAGCTCGGCAGCGTCAAGCCCCTCGGCGAGATCCTCGTCGACCTCGGCTACGTAACGCAGGGCGACGTCGACGAGGCGCTGAACATGCAGCGGGCGGGCGGAGGCAGGCTCGAGGACACCCTCGTGCAGTCGGGCAAGATCAGCCCCGACATGCTGGCGCGCAGCCTGGCGATGCAGCTGGGCTTCCCGTTCATCGAGGAGGCGGTGCAGGTCGACCCCTACGCGGTGAGCCTGGTGCCAGAGGCGACGGCGCGGCGGTACACGGCCATGCCGGTACGGCTGGAGGGCAACACGCTCGTCGTCGCGATGAAGGACCCGCGCCACGTCTTCGCGCTCGACGACATCCAACTCATCACCGGGCGCGAGATCCAGCCGGCGGTGGCCACCGAGGAGACCCTGACGCGGCTCCTCAACCGCTACTACCGCGACGGCGCCGACATGGACGAGCTGGCGCGCGCGGTGGTCGAGGAGGTCGCCAGCGCCAAGGGCAAGGACGAGGCCGAGGAGGACAGCTCGGCCATCGACGACAACGCCCTCGTGCGCGTCGTCAACAACATCATCCGCGACGCGATCATCAACGACATCTCCGACATCCACATCGAGCCGCGCCCGGAGCGCGTCATCGTGCGCGTGCGCAAGGACGGGAGCCTGCGCGAGTACATGACGATGCCCAAGGTGACGGCCCCCGCGCTGTCGTCGCGCATCAAGATCATGGGCGGCCTCAACATCGCCGAGCGGCGCCTGCCGCAGGACGGCCGCGTGCGCTTCAAGGACCGCAACCTCGAGGTCGACCTGCGCCTCTCCACCCTCCCGACGGTCTACGGGGAGAAGACGGTGATGCGCATCCTCAAGAAGGCGACCGACATCCCCGAGATCGAGGACCTTGGCTTCGCCGAGTACAACTTCCAGAGCTTCGAGGACCTGATCAAGAAGCCGTACGGCATGTTCCTGATCACGGGCCCCACGGGCTCGGGCAAGTCGTTCACGACGTTCTCGATCCTCAAGCGCATAGCCACGCCCGACGTCAACGTCACCACCATCGAGGACCCGGTCGAGTACGAGATCCCTGGGATCAACCAGACGCAGGTCAACCAGAAGGCGGGCCTCGACTTCGCTCGGGCGCTGCGGTCGTTCCTCCGCCAGGACCCCGACATCATCATGGTCGGTGAGATCCGGGACCACGAGACCGCGAAGATCTCCATGGAAGCGGCGCTCACCGGGCACCTGCTGATCGCGACCCTGCACACCAACGACGCCGCCGGCGCCGTCGTCCGCCTCACCGAGATGGGCATCGAGCCCTTCAACGTCTCCGCCTCCCTCCTGGGGGTGCTCGCCCAGCGCCTCGTGCGGAAGGTGTGCAAGGAGTGTCGGGTCGCCTCGACGCCCGAACCCGACGTCCTGCGGCGCCTCGGCATGAAGGACGACGAGATCAAGGGGAAGGTCCTCTACCGCGGCGTCGGCTGCGAGAAGTGCGGCGGGAGCGGGTACAACGGCCGTTACGCCATCCACGAGCTCCTCGTCGTCGACGACGAGATCCGCAAGGCGATCGTCAAGGAGGCCTCCGCCTTCGACATCCGGGAGCTCGCGATCGAGCGCGGCATGAAGACGCTGCGCGACGACGGCATCAACAAGGCGCTGCAAGGCATCACCACGCTGGAAGAGGTGCTGGCCCGTACGGCGGAGTGAGCGCGGGGCTGTGCGGTGCGTCAGAGCCTCGTGACATCCCACGGCCTATCGTGAGGCGCAAGTGAGAGGACGCGTACCACTGCATGGCTGACCAGATCAGATCGACCCAGATCCAGGCCGACATCGTCGACCTGCTCAAGATCGCCATCGAGCGCAGGGCCTCTGACCTCCTGCTCACCGTCGGCCTGCCCCCCATGCTGCGCATCCACGGCGAATGGCGCCCGACCGAGCACGAGGTGCTCACGCCGATCATGACCAGGCGCCTGATGTACGCGCTGATGGACGAGAAGAAGCAGCGCAACTTCGAGGAGCGCAAGGACCTCGACTTCTCCTTCAGCCTCTCGGGCCACGGTCGCTTCCGCGTCAACGTCTTCGTGCAGCGCGGCTCGGTGGGCGGCGTGATGCGCACCATCTCCGAGGAGGTCCTGACCTTCGCGCAGCTCGGCCTGCCCGAGGAGGTCGCGAACGTCGCCCGCCTCCCCCGCGGCCTCGTGCTAGTGACGGGGCCCACGGGCTCCGGCAAGTCGACCACGCTGGCCACGATGATCGACCTCATCAACAGCGACTACCCCAAGCACATCGTCACGGTCGAGGACCCGATCGAGTTCTTCCACCGCCACAAGCAGTCGATCATCAACCAGCGCGAGGTCGGCGAGGACACGCAGAACTTCGACAACGCGCTGCGCAGCGTCCTGCGCCAGGCGCCGGACGTGATCCTGGTCGGCGAGATGCGCGACCACGAGACGATCGGCGCCGCCGTGACCGCGGCCGAGACCGGCCACCTCGTCATGGCGACCCTGCACACGAACACGGCCTCCGAGGCCATCGACCGCATCATCGACGTCTTCCCCGAGGCGCAGCAGGAGCAGGTGCGCGTCCAGCTGGCGAACAACCTGCAGGCCATCCTGACGCAGCAGCTCGTTCCCCGCATGAACGGGGAGGGCAGGGTGCTGGCCTACGAGTTCCTGCTCGCCACGCCCGCCATCCGCAACCAGATCCGCGAGGGCAAGTCGCACCAGATCCCGGGCTCGATCCAGACGAGCGGCCAGATCGGCATGATCACGATGGACGCCTGCCTGGCCGAGCTCCACCTCAAGAAGATGATCTCGTTCGAGACCGGGCTCGCTCGCTCGGTCGACGCGAAGGAGTTCGAGCGACTGGTCACCACCGGCGGCGTCGCCAACCAGAACGGCGGCACCGCGCCGCCGCCCCGGGTGGGTGGAGACTTCGGCCGCGTCAGCGGCCCGCCGGCCATCGGCCGAGGAGGCCGCAGCAGCTAGACCGAGTTCACAGCCTAGGAGGCTGACGGCTTGCCCGCC
>JBIQIQ010000094.1:0-9430 GCA_044507975.1 Deinococcaceae bacterium | reverse complement strand
CGCACGCTGCCGCCCTCGCGAGAGACGTCGGTGACGTCCTCGAGCAGCGCCCCGTCCAGGCGCACGGCCACCCTCGGGGCCGCGGAGAGCCCGAGGCGGTCGGCGCTGAACAGCACGACCTCGGCCCCGGCCGCCGCCGCTCGGTCGGCGACCGCTCGCGCGACGTCCTCGGCGGTGTCGAACCGACCGGTCAGCGCCGTGACGTCGACGCCGTAGCGCGCCAGCTCCTCGGCGGCCGCCTGCGGGGCCTCGCCGAGCACCAGGCCCAGCGCCGCGCCGCCCTGCGCGCGCGCCGCAGCGACCAGCTCGGCGGCGCTCCTCTTGAGCTTGCCTTCCCTCTCGTTGGTGACGAACAGGACCATCGCCCGAGCCTCCTAGATGACCTTGGCTTCGGTGCGCAGCAGGCGCGCGACCTCGCGAGCGGCCTCGGCCGGCTCGCCCTCTACGAGCTTGTTCATGCGGGGGCGCACCTGGATCTCCTGCGAGACGACCCTGACCCGCGACGCCACGTCGCCCAGCTCGGCGACGTCGCGCGTCTTCAGCTCCTTGCGCTTCGCCTTCATGATGTTGGGCAGCGTGGGGTAACGGGGCTCGTTGAGCCCCTGCTGCGTGGTGACCACCGCCGGCAACGACACGACCAGGTCCTCGGTGCCGTCGTCGACGTCGTGGCGCAGCCGCAGCTCACGCCCCTCGACCTGCAGCGACGTCGTCCAGTCGGAGTGAGGCCAGCCGAGGTGCTCGGCCAGCGCCGGGCCGAGCGCGGCGCTGTCCCAGTCGGCCTGTTTGCCGCCCGTGAGCACGAGGTCGGCGGCCTCCTCCTCTGCGACCCGCGCGATCACGCCGGCGAGAGCGATCGGGTCGAGGTCGGCCCCGGCCGTGACGTGCACGGCCCGGTCCGCGCCGAGCGCCAGCGCGGTGCGCAGCGCGTCGGCGAAGCGCTCGGGACCGACCGCTACCGCCACGATCTCCACCTCGTGCCCGGCCTCGCGCAGCCTGATCGCCTCCTCGACCCCGTACTCGTCCATCCCGTCCATCACGAACGTGACGCCCGACAGGTCGACCTTCCCACCGTCGGCGCGCACGCGCGCCTCGGCGTCGGGTACCTGCCTCACGACTGTCAACACCTTCATGCTCTCCTCCGCCCGCGCCCCGTCACCGCAGCACGCTGCGTGCGATGACCAGGCGCTGGATCTCGTTGGTGCCCTCGTAGATCTGGTTGAGCTTGACGTCGCGCATCAGCTTCTCGACGGGGTACTCATCCATGTAGCCGTAGCCGCCGAAGACGTTGATCGCCTCCGAGGCGGCATCGAAGGCCATGTCGGACGCGTACGCCTTCGCGACCGCGGCGGCGTCGGCATGCGGCCTGCCGGCGTCGACGAGCCAGGCGGCGTGGTAGGTCTGCCACCGCGCGGTCTCGACACCGATCTTCATGTTCGCGAGCTTGAACTGGATCGCCTGGAAGTCGGCGATCGGCCGGCCGAAGGCGTGGCGCTCGAGGGCGTAGGCGCGCGACTCCTCCAGCGCCCGGCGAGCGACCCCGACCGCGCCGGCGGCGACCGGGACGCGCGTCTTGTCGAGCGTGCGCATCGCGATCTTGAAGCCGTCGCCCGGCGCGCCGAGCACGTTGGCGCGGGGCACCACCACGTCCTCGAACACCATCTCGTAGGTGGGGCTGGCGCGCTGGCCGAGCTTGCCGTGCAGCTTGTTCGACGTCATGCCGGCCGCCCCGCCCTCGACGACGACGGCGAGCGTGCCCTTGTGGCGCTGCTCGGGGTCGAAGGTGGCGAACACGACGACGACGTCGGCGATACCCCCGTTGGAGATCCACGTCTTGACGCCGTTGAGGACGACCTCGTCGCCCCGCAGCTCCGCGCGGGTCGTCATCGCCCCGGCGTCCGATCCGTTGTTCGGCTCCGAGAGCGCGAACGCAGCCAGCTTCGGCCCGTCGAGGAGGGGCGCAAGGAAGCGCTGCTGCTGCTCCGGGGAGCCGGCGATCAGCAGCGGGGTGATGCCGAGCTCCGACGCCATCAGGATCGTGTACATGCCCATGCAGCCGTAGGCGAGCTCCTCGCCGATCACGACCTCGTCGAGCATGCCGAGCCCGAGGCCGCCGACGGCCTGCGGGACCCCGACGTTGAGCAGGCCGACCTCGTGCGCCGCCGCGACGACGTCGGCCGGGTACGTCTCCTCGCGGTCGTGCTGGGCGGCGACCGGCATCACGTGCTCGCGCGCGAAGTCGCGGGCGAGAGCCTGGAACTGCTTCTGCTCCGGCGTAAGCTCGAAGTCGATCACGCCTCTCCCCTCCGGGGCCGGACGGGACACCGGGGCCAGGTCGTCACCGTGGCCCCGACGGGCACCGCCCTCACCTCTCCAGCTCCCGGTAGAGCTGGCGGTGGATCACCATGCGCTGGACCTCGCTCGTGCCCTCGTAGATCTCGGTGACCCGCGCGTCCCGGAAGTAGCGCTCGACCGGGAAGTCCTTGGTGTAACCGTAACCGCCGAGGACCTGCACGGCGTCGTGCGTGACCGCAGACGCCGCCTCCGATGCGAAGAGCTTGGCCATGGCGGCCTCGCGCGTGACGCGTCCGCCCTGGTCCTTCTGCCACGCCGCGCGCAGGTAGAGGAGCCGGGCGGCGTCGATGCGCGTGGCCATGTCGGCGAGCTTGAAGCCGACTCCCTGGAACTCGTGGATCGCGCGCCCGAACGCCTGGCGCTCGTTCGCGTAGTCGCGCGCCACCTCGAACGCCGCCCGCGCGATGCCGACGGCCTGGGCCGCGATGCCGATGCGACCCCCGTCGAGCCCGCCCATCGCGATCACGAACCCCTGGCCATCGCCCCCGAGGCGCGCGTCGTCCGGAACGAAGCAGCGCTCGAACGTCACGCTGCGCGTGATGGCGGCGTGCTGGCCGAGCTTCTCCTCCGCGCGGCCGAAGCTCATGCCGTCGGCGCCCTTCTCGACGAGGAAGGCGCTCACCCCGCGAGCGCCCGAGGCCGGGTCGGTCTTGGCCATGACGACGTAGAGCTGGGCCTCGCCGCCCGACGTCACCCACGCCTTCGTGCCGTCGAGCACGTAGCCTCCCGGGACGCGCTCGGCCCGGGTCGTCAGCGCCACCGCGTCCGAGCCGGAGTGCGGCTCCGACAGGCAGAACGCGCCGATCCACTCCCCGCTGGCGAGCCTGGGCAGGTAGGCGCTCCTCTGCTCGTCGGTGCCGTGGGCCAGGAGCAGCGACTGCGGCAGCCCGTTCGTCACGCTCATGATCGTGGCGTGCGACGCGTCAGCCGCGGCGATCTCCTCCAGCAGGACCGTGTACGTGACCGTGTCGAGCCCGGCGCCGCCGTACTCCTCTGGCGTGGTGACGCCGAGCAGACCCATCGCGCCCATCTGGCGCAGGGTCTCCCACGGGAAGCGGGGGTCGCGGTCGAGCTCGGCCGCCAGGGGAAGGATCTCGGCCCGCGCGAACTCTCGCACCGCCGCCCTCAGCGCCATCTGTTCCTCGGTCAGGGATAGGTCCACGTGGAGGCTCACAGAAGCCGTAGCTGGCGCGAGTATACCGGCGCCTGCCTCGGCTAGACTGGGCGGGTGACCGCGAGAGAGCTACTGCTGCGCGTACCACACGCGCTCAAGGAGGGGGCCGACACGCCCGACTCCGTGGTCCAGTTCGACACCGAGGAGCCCGTTCACCTCGTCGTCGAGGGCGGCGTCGTGCGGCCTCAGGAGGGCGTGGCGCCGCACGCAGACGTCACGGTGAAGGTCAAGAGCGAGGACCTGCTGCGCATGATAGACGGCAAGCTCAACCCCATGACGGCGCTGATGACGGGCCGGCTGCGGGTCAAGGGCGACGTCGGGCTGGCACAGCGCCTCATCAAGGCCATCGACCGCGACAAGCTCTTCGGCGAGGGCTGACGGCCGCGAACGGAGGCACGTCCGCCTTCAGCCGAGCGCGCTCTGCCTCTCCACCTCGTAGCTCACGAACCTGCCATCCTCGTACCGGAACACCGCGGAGAACGTGCCCGGCTCGTCCAGCCAGGGCAGGAAGTACCTGTCGCCCTCCCACAGGGGCAGGTCGGCGACGGCGCCGGTCTCCACCCAGACCAGCTCCCCCTCCGGACCGGAGCGCGGCTCGCCCGCGAAGCCAGTGACCACGTAGACCCAGACGTACCAGTCGTCGGCGCCGTCGAAGTCCGGGAAGGTGATCAGCCCCTTGAAGCGAGCCGCGTGCACGACCAGCCCCGCCTCCTCGAGCACCTCGCGGCGCATGCTCTCCTCCGGCGACTCGCCCGGCTCGAGCTTGCCGCCGAGGCCGTTGTACTTCCCCGACTGGGCGTGGCCGCGCTCGGGCCGCCTCAGCATCAGGGTCCGGCTGCCGCGCCTGACGTAGGCGAGCGTGCCGAGGCGCGTGCCCATTCAGCCCGCGGCGGAGTCGAGGCCGAAGGCCGTGTGAGCGGCGGCCAGGGCGGCCTCGGCGTGCTCGGCCCCGATCAGCACCGAGAGGCGCACCTCGCTCGACGTGATCGCCTCGATGTTGGCGCCGACGCCGGCGACGGCCTCGAACAGGCGGGCGGCGATGCCGGGCGTGGAGCCGACCGCGATGCCCACCACGGACAGCTTGGCGACGTCCTCGTCGACCTCGGCGGTGGCGCCCAGCGCCCGTAGGGCCGGCTCCAACGCCTCGAGGGCGTCCGCCACCGCCTCGCGCTTGACGATGAACGCCATCTGCTGGCGGCTGTCCCCGGCGCCGCGCACTCCTTGGATAATCATGTCGACGCTGACGCCTTGCGCCGCGAGCGCCCCGAAGACCTCGGCGGCCACGCCGGGCCGGTCCGGGACCGTGTGAAGGTCGATGCGCGCCTGGCCGCGGTCGAGCGCCACGCCGGTCACTGGCTTGCCGGTGATCATCTTCCCCTCCTGGCTGGTGGACAGGTCCGTTACGAGCGTGCCCGCCGCGTGCGTGAACGACGAGCGCACGTGGATCCTCACGCCGTACGCCCTGGCGTACCAGACGCTGGCCGGGTGCAGCACCTTCGCGCCCTGGCTGGCGAGCTCCAGCATCTCGGCGTAGTCGATCTCGTCCAGCTTGGTCGCGCTCGGGACGAGGTGGGGGTCCGTCGTGTAGACCCCGTCGGTGTCGGTGTAGATCTCGCACTCGCCGGCGCCGAGCGCGGCCGCGAGCGCCACGGCCGTCGTGTCCGAGCCGCCGCGTCCCAGCGTCGTGATCGCCCCGTGCGAGTCGGCGCCCTGGAAGCCCGCGACGACGGCCACCCCGCCGGCGTCGAGGGCGGCGCGCACCCTGTCGGGGTCGACCCGCAGTATGCGAGCGGAGCCGTGGTTCGAGTCGGTCACGAAGCCGGCCTGCGCGCCCGTGAACGACCGCGCCGCGACGCCGCGAGCCTGCAGCGCCAGCGCGAGCAGGGCGGCGCTGTGCTGCTCGCCGGTCGCCAGCAGCGCGTCGAGCTCACGCCGGCTCGCCCGCGGGCTCAGCTCTCGCGCCTGGCCGAGGAGCCTGTCGGTCGTGCGGCCCATCGCCGACACCGTCACCACGACGCTCTCGCCGGCGCGGACGTGCTGCTCGATCCGCGCGGCGACCTTGCGGATGCGGTCGCTGTCGCCCACGCTCGTCCCGCCGAACTTCATCACGCGGAGGCGGCCGGTGGAGCTGTCGGCTAGGGGCGCAGGCGGAGGGGTCGGCGCGGGAGCGGCGGCGTCCATGGCAGGAGACTCTACACCTGCGCCGCGCCCTTCCTGGGGTGGTAGAAGTGCGGCATGCACGAGAGCCAAGGCCTGCGCGTGGCCGTCGTCGGTGCGGGGCCAGCGGGCTTCTACGCTGTCGACGCCGTGCTCAAGGCGCAAGAGACCGCCACCGTCGACCTCTTCGACCGCCTCCCGACCCCGTACGGCCTGGTCCGCTTCGGCGTGGCTCCCGACCACCAGAAGATGAAGGTCGTCACGCGGCTCTACGAGCGCACGCTCAAGGACCCCCGCGTCCGCTACCTCGGCAACGTCGCGTACGGCGCCGACCTGACGCTCGAGGACCTGCGGCGCCACTACTCGGCCGTCGTCTTCGCCGTCGGGGCCGCCACCGACCGCCGCCTCGGCGTGCCGGGCGAGGACCTGACGGGCTGTGTGAGCGCAACGGACTTCGTCGCCTGGTACAACGGCCACCCTGACGCCTGCGACCACGACTTCGGCGCGCTGCTCGCGCGGACCACCGACGTGGTCGTGATCGGCAACGGCAACGTGGCCATCGACGTCACGCGGGTCCTCGCCAAGGGCGTCTCCGAGCTCGCCGCCACCGACATCGCCGACCACGCCCTCGATGCGCTGGAGCGCTCCGGCGTGCGGCGCGTCACGCTGGTGGGCAGGCGCGGCCCGGCCGAGGCCAAGTTCACGACCAAGGAGCTGCGTGAGCTCGGCGAGCTGGAGAACGCCGACGTGGAGGTGCGCGCCGCCGAGCTCGAGCTGGGGCCCGCCAGCGCCGCGGCGGCCGACGCCGACGTCACGACGGCGAAGAACGTCGAGGTGTTGAAGGCGTTCGCGGGGCAGCCACCCACCGGCAAGCCGCGCACGGTCTCCCTCCGCTTCCAGCTGCAGCCCGTAGAGGTGATGGGGGACGAGCGGGTCACCGGCGTCCGCATGGAGCGGACGCGCCTCGAGGGCGAGCCAGGTGAGTACGTGAGGGCCGTCCCCACCGGCGAGCACGAGACGCTGCCGGCCCAGCTGGTGCTCAAGTCGGTGGGGTACACCGGCGTCGCGCTCCCCGACCTCCCGTTCGACGAGCGCAGGGGCGTCGTCACGAACGACCGCGGGCGCGTGCTCGAGGCTCCGGGAGGGCCGGCGGTCACTGGCGTCTACGTGGCGGGGTGGATCAAGCGCGGGGCCAGCGGCGTGATCGGCACCAACAAGGCCGACGCGATGGAGACAGTCGCGGCGCTGACCGAGGACGCCGCTGCGGGCCGCCTGGTCAACACCGGCTCTCCGGAGGACCTCTCCGCGGACGCCGTCGACGCGCTGCTCGCTGGGCGCGGCGCCCGGGTCTTCTCGGCCGACGACTGGTTCGCCCTCGACGCGGACGAGCTGGCGGCCGGCGAGGCTGCGGGCCGCCCCCGCGTCAAGGCCGTCCGGCTCGCGGACATGCTGGGCCACCGCACGGGGAGCTGATGAGTGGCAGGTGATAGCATCGCCGCCGGAACCGTGCGCGAAGCCGAGAGGTAAGGAAGTTGGTCCAGCGAGAATACGACGCGTTGCTCAGCATCCGAGGGCTGGTGAAGGACTTCGGAGGGCTGAGGGCCGTGAACCACTGCAGCTTCGACGTCAAGGCCGGCACCATCACCGGCCTGATCGGTCCCAACGGCGCCGGCAAGACGACGCTCTTCGGCCTCGTCTCCGGCTTCCACGAGCCAGACTCCGGCACCGTACTCCTCCGCGGCGAGGACGTCACAGGCCTGCCGCCGCACGTGATGTTCTCCCGGGGGCTCTGCCGCACCTTCCAGATACCGCGCGAGCAGAAGGGCATGACGGTGCTCGAGAACCTCATGCTCGTGCCCCCCGGCCAGCTGGGCGAGAGGTTCTGGAACCCTGTCTTCCGCCGGGAGGCCGTGTGGCGCCAGGAGCGCCAGCTGCGTGAGAAGGCGCGCGAGGTCCTCGACTTCGTCGCGCTCGGCCACCTCGAGAGCGAACCTGCTGGGTCGATGTCCGGCGGGCAGAAGAAGCTCCTCGAGCTGGCCCGCACCCTGATGGCCGACCCGGCGATCGTGCTGCTCGACGAGCCGGCGGCCGGCGTCAACCCCACGCTCATGGGGCGCCTGCGCGAGAAGATCGAGCAGCTCAACCGCGAGCGCGGCATCACGTTCCTCCTCATCGAGCACGACATGCCGCTGGTGATGGGCCTCTGCGACCCTGTCATCGTGATGAACCAGGGCAGCAAGCTGGTCGAGGGCCCGCCTGCCGTGGTCCGCAACGACCCGCGCGTCCTCGAGGCGTACCTAGGAGGTCAGAGTGTCGCTCTTGACGGTTGAGGGCGTCGTCTCCGGCTACGGCGAGATGCAGGTGCTGCGCGGCGTGGACCTGAGGGTGGAGGACGGCGAGGTCGTCTCGATCGTCGGGCCCAACGGGGCCGGCAAGTCCACGGTCATGAAGCTCGTCTTCGGCCTCATCAAGCCGTGGGAGGGCCGGGTGACGTTCGCGGGCGAGGACATCTCCGGCATGCCGCCCGAGCAGATCGTCCGGCGCGGGCTCTGCTACGTACCGCAGGTCGACAACGTCTTCCCCACGCTCACGGTCGAGGAGAACCTCGAGATGGGCGCCTACATCCTCAAGGGCCCGATTCGGGCCCGCAAGGAGCGCGTGTACGACCTCTTCCCGCGCCTCGCCGAGCGCCGCGGGCAGCGCGCCGGCAAGATGTCCGGCGGGGAGCGTCAGATGGTCGCCATGGGTCGGGCCCTGATGCTCGACCCGAAGCTCCTCATGCTGGACGAGCCGTCCGCGGGCCTCGCACCGCTGCTCGTCGACCTGATCTTCGAGAAGGTCATGGACATCAACCGGACAGGGGTGGCTGTACTGATGGTCGAGCAGAACGCGAAGCGGTCTCTCGAGCTGGCTCACCGCGGCTACGTGCTGGCGACCGGCAAGAACCAGGTGGAGGGTCCGGGGCAGCAGCTCCTGGGCGACCCCGAGGTCGCTCGGCTGTACCTGGGAGGCTGAGATGGTGGGCGCGAGGTCCCTCCTCCGCGCGCGCGCCATGCGCCGCACGCTCTCCGGCGTCCTGGGCAGCCGCTGGTCGCTCGTGGCGCTGCTCGCCCTGTTGGCGATCCTCTTCGCCGTCCTGGCCTCGGCGCAGGGCGTCAGCGGCACCCGCATGCTCGGCCTCGTCGTGCGCGGGGTGCTGCTGGGCGGGGTGCTCGCCCTCGGCGCCCTCGGGGTCACCCTGGTCTTCGGCGTGCTGAAGATGGCCAACTTCGCGCACGGCGACTACATGACGCTTGGCGCCTACGTCGGGCTCGTGATCATGTCCCTCCTGCCAGCTGGCGGCTCAGTCCTCGGCTTCGGCTTCGGCTACGAGTTCCTCATCGCGCTGCTCCTGGTCATGCCGCTCGTCGGACTGATCGCGTACGGTCTCGACCGCCTGACCTTCCGCCGGCTGCGGCAGCGGCGGAGCGCCCCGGTGATGATGGCCATGGCGGCCCTGGGCCTCGCGTTCGGCGTGCGCAGCATCGTCTACATGGTCTTCGGTGCGGACTTCACCTTCTACTACCAGGGCAGAGCGCGACCGGTGGTCGAGCTCTTCGCCGGCGTACGGGTGCGCACCGACCAGCTCTTCATCCTCGGCGTCGGCCTGCTGCTGATCTTCCTCGTCTACCTGCTCCTGGAGCGCAGCAAGACGGGCAAGGCGATGCGCGCGATGGCCGACAACGCCGACCTGGCGCGCATCAGCGG
>JBIQIQ010000093.1:0-9471 GCA_044507975.1 Deinococcaceae bacterium | reverse complement strand
ATGCGCCACCCGTGAGAGCGGGACGTCGACCCCGTGCGCTGCGACGTGTTCGACGGCCGGGGCACCCCGGAGCGCGCCGAGACCGATTACGGGGTGAAGGTGCACCCCGACGGGAACGTCGATGCGCAGGCCACGGCGAAGCTGCGCTCGCTCGGGCTGGCCTCGGAGGTAAGCAGCTGAGCCCGGCGCGGCTCTCGGTCCATCGCGTCAGCCTCCGACGACCTCCAGGAGGAAACGCCGCAGGTTCCCGCCATAGATGGCCGCGATGTCGGAGTCCGAGTAGCCGCGCCTGACGAGCACTGTCGTCAGGTTGGGCAACTCGCGGATGGACTCCAACCCCCGCGGTCGCGACCGCGAGCCCAGGTAGGCGTTCGGCCACAACCGCCGGATCGCCTCGATCTCGGCGTCGGAGGTACCCATCGCCGTGGTCGTGCCGGAGAAGTCGGTCCCGATGCAGACATGCTCGATGCCGACGACGCCGATCGCGTGCTCCAGGTGGTCGGCGAGGTCCTCGACCGTCGTCTCGGAGGCAGGCTTGCCGACCATGTCGCCGATCATGTGTTTCACCCCGACGATGCCGCCGTTGCGCTTGAGGGCCCTCAGCTGGTCGTCGGTCTTGTTGCGCGGGGTGTCGGCCAGGGCCCGCATGTTCGCGTGGGTCACCGCGACGGGCTTGGTGGAGGCCGCGATCGCGTCCATCGTCGTCCGGTAGCCGCAGTGAGAGACGTCGATCACGATGCCGAGCTCGTTCATGCGCGCGACGGCGGCAAGGCCGAGGTCCGAGAGGCCGTCGTCGTTGCGCTCCCCGGAGCCGCTGCCGACCAGGTTGCGGGCGTTGTAGGTCAGCTGGATGAACCTGACGCCCAGCCGGTGGAACACGTCGAGGAAGTCGACGTTGTCCTCGATCGGGCTGGCGTTCTGGAACCCGAAGAACACGGCGAAGCGGCCCTCGCGCCTCAGCGCGTCGAGCTCGGCGACCGTGGTGGCGAGCCCGGCCACGTCCTCGAGCTCGCGCAGCCTCCGTAACCACATGGCGATCTTCCGGCTGGCCAGCTCGAAGTCGTCCTGCAAGATGCGGCCGTGCACGAGGCTCGTGTCGGCGACGGTGTAGTTGGTCGCGTCGACCCCGACCGACCTGAGCGCGGCCACGTACTCGCGGTCGAGAACGGAGGTCGTGAGCGCGTCGAAGATCAGCGCCTCGTCGTGGATGGCGGCTACCCGCAGCGCCTCGCCCTCCGCTGCGCCAAGGCCGCTCGGTGCCGACGTCGTCTCGCTCACTCTCCCGCTCCGATAGGTCGCTGGAAGTGCGCCCTGGCCTCCTCGAGTCTCGCCTGACGCGCGTCGGCGTCGTCGACCAGCTGCTCGACGATCGTCGCGATCGCGTGCCCGAGGCTCACCAGGGCCGTGAACGAGTCGAGCGTGCTGTTGCTGCCGACGTAGGCCTGGAGCACCTTGAGCCTCTCGGGCAGCGAGGCCACCGGGGCGGCGTCGGTGACGAGCGTCGCGGGAACCTGCCTCCTGTCGAGGAAGTCGATGGCCCTCTGCACCTCCGGTGAGTGGCGCCTCAGGGAGAAGAGCAGCGCGGCGTCGCCGCTGTCGAGGTCGAACATCGCGTCGACGCTCGAGCCGCCGGGGTCGGGCGCCAGCCGCACGTGGGGCCGCAGGCTGCTGAGCAGCAGGCTGGTGTGCATGGCGATCGTGAAGGAGTAGCGCCTGCCGAACACGAGGACCTTCCGGGCGCCGGCGATGTCGCGGGCCGCACGCTCCAGCACGTCCCCGTCGAGGTGCTCGTAGGTCTGCTTGAGGTTCCGGAGCTCGCGTTCGTACACCGTCCCGACGAGTTCGGTGAAGGCCGAGTCGGTCCTCGATCCCGACAGCTCGAGCGGGGTGGCGACCGAGCGCAGGTAGCCGGACCGCACCGCGTCGCGCAGCTCAGGGAAGCCGGCGTACCCGAGCCGCTGTGCGAAGCGCACCAACGTCGAGCGGTGCACGCCGATCGCCGCCGCGAGCTCGGAGGTGGCGGCGAAGCCCCACAGCTCGGGATGCTTGACGAGGTGGGCTGCGATGCTGGCTTCCGTCGATGTGAAGTCGCTGGCGTGCTCCGCGAGCCTCTGGTTGACGGCCTCAAGCTGCATCTCTAGGTACGCCCCCGACTGGGCCGTCGCCACCAGCGCGATCGCCCGACTCGCATGGCCCGGACCCTCGTGATGCTAGCAGGTTCTGCGCCACGAGTTTCCGGACATTCGAGCCGGCATCAAACGTTGCACCGACCCGGCAACGCCGCTACGGCCCGGGGCTCCTCACCACCTCCCTGCTGCATCATCTACACGTATGGCCCGCCTGTTCATCGCGCTGCCCATCGGCCGAGCGGTCGTCGACGCGCTGTCCGAGGTCGCCACCGACGTCCCGCGCGGCTGGCGCGAGGTCCGGCCCGAATCGCTGCACCTCACGCTCGCCTTCCTGGGAGAGGTCGAGGAGCGGCGCGTCGCGGCCGCGGAGCGGGCCATGCGCCTCAGCGCCGCGCGGGCTGCGCCCCTGGAGCTGTCGGCGCGTGGCATCGGGGCGTTCCCGAACCACGAGCGCGCCCGCGTCATGTGGGCGGGGCTGGAGGGCGACGTGGCGGCGCTCGCCGAGCTGCAGGGCGACCTGACGAGCGCTCTCCGGCAGGAGGGGTTCGACCTCGAGGAACGCCCCTTCCGCCCTCACGTCACCCTGGCGCGGTCACGCGAGCCGCGTCCGCTGCCGACGAACGCGGAACGGTCCTTCGGCGGCTGGCGCGCGGCGGAGGTGCGCCTCTACGAGAGCCACCTCGGGCCGGCGGGGCCCCGCTACGAGGTGAGAGCCACGGCGGAACTGGAGGACGCCAGGGAGTGACCCGCCGCCGTCACGCGGGCCACAGCTGCACGAGCAGGAACAGCGTCAGCCCCGCCGACGCCGTGGCCGTGAACCGCATGGCCGTGCGGAAGTTCTGCGTCACACCGCGCTGGTCGAACCGTGCAGCCCAGGCGAGCTGGAACGCTCCGAGCCCGGCGAAGAAGCATCCGAGCACAAGCGCCCAAGGTGGGCCGAACCTGGTCCACGTGGACCAGATCAGGACCGCCCCGCCGAGAGCCAGAGGGACAAGGGCCAGGAGCAGCGACCGGCGCGCGCCCACCAGCACGGCGATCGTGCGGTCGCCGCGGGCCCGGTCCTCGGCCTCCTGGTAGCACTGCGTCACGAGGTAGAGACCGGTGACGATGAGAGCGGTGCTGGCGGCGCCCACGAGCGCGTCGGCGGCGAGCAGGCCACCGGGCCTCACTGCCAGCCATCCGAGAGCGAACCCGATTGCGCCCTGCCCCAGCCCGATGGCTGTGAGCGCAGCCGCGGGGCGCGCCTTGAGGCGCACGCGCGGGTGCGAGTATGCGGTGAACACCAGGAACAGGGAGAGCCAGGCGATCAGGAACTGCCACCCGACCAGCGCCGCCGGCACGAGGCCCAACGCCTGCACGATGAGGGAGAAGCGCAGCAGGCCCTCGTCGACCGGCGGCGGCACGAGCATGCCGCCGATGGGACCCTCGTCGCGGTCGTAGTACGAGTTGAAGGCGGTCGTGCCGCCGTAGAGGAACAGGTGCAGCGACACCCACCCCAGCCAGAACCCCGCCGAGGCGAGGCTGGCGCCGGCGAGGAGGGCGCCCCACAGGTAGACCGGGCTGAGCAGGAGGTTGAAGCCGAGCCGCAGGTGCAGCAGGTGAGGGTGCCTGGCGAGGCGCGCGGCCGCGGGGAGCAGCATCAGAGCCCACGCATCGTGAAGTAGCGCGCCGACGACGAGCGCAATCCCGGCAGGAGCACGGCCCGCAGCGCAGCCCACCTCAGCGCGTCGGGCAGGCGGCCGCCGCCGAGCAGCATGTTGAGGGAGGCGCGCCGGGCGGCGGCGCGCGCTCGCGCGCGCTGCCGGCGGTCGTAGTCCGTCAGGCCGAGGCTCCCCTCGGCGGTCAGCGCCTGGACCAGGGCGAGGCCGCCGAGCAGCCCGAGGTTCATGCCCTGTCCGCCGATGGGCGAGATCACGTGCGCGGCGTCGCCAGCGAGCGCCCAGCCGTCACCGGCGAGCCGGTCGGCGATGCGCCGCTCGGCCGTGAACGCCGCCGCCGGTGCGTTCCCCGGCTCGACCGCTATCCCGGTGCGTCGCGCGACGGCGTCGGCCAGGACGTGCGCCGAGGCGCCCTCCGGCCGCTTCGCGAAGCCGACGACCCAGCGGCGCCTGCCCTCTGGCAGAGGGAACGACTCGACCACCCCCTCGCGGCAGAGCGCGATCAACGCGTCGCGGCCCAGCGCGCCGTCGTCAGGCACGTCGGCCATCGCGTAGTGGTGGTCGAGCGCTCCGCCCGTGACCGGCACGCCGAGCGCCTGCCGGACCCTGCTCGAGCGCCCGTCGCAGCCGACGACGAACCCGGTCCGCACCGCCTTGCCGTCCTCGAGCCGCAGCTCCATGGCGCCCTCCCGGCCACTGACCGACGCCACACGCGCTCGCCGCCGCAACGCGCCGGGCCTCAGCTCCTCCAGCCTCCGCTCGAGGAGTGCCTCCGTGACGTGCTGAGGCAGCGTCAGCACGAACCGGAAGCGGCCGGGGAGGGCGCCGAGGCTCAGCTGGCCGAGGCTCTCGCGCCCGAGCAGCAACCTCGCGCTCTCGATGCGGCAGCCGGAGGCCACGAGCTCGGCGGCTACGCCCACCTCCTCGAGGGCCTCGAGGGCGGGAGGATGGATGCCGATGGCCCGCGTGCCCGTACCGCCATCTCCCTCGTCGAGGACGGTCACGTCGCGGCCCGCCGCGGCGAGCAGGCACGCCACGTAGAGCCCGACCGGCCCGGCCCCCACGACGGCGAACTGGGTCACGGCGCCAGTATCGGGGAGCTTGTCCGCGACTTGGTTAGGAGCCGGCCCGCGAGCCGCCGAACAGCAGCACGTTGCGGAAGGGCGCCATGCTGCGCACCTCCCAGCCGCTCGGCGCGCGCCCCCTTAGCTCTCCGGGGGTGAAGGCGCGACGGATCGACGTCAGCCCGTCCTCCACGATCAGAGAACGCGGGAAGAGCGGTCGGGTGAGCGAGAAGGCGGCGTAGGCGAGGCCGTGGCGGCTCATGTCGCTGTGGACCACGGCGCGCCGCGCCAGCGCCGCGGTCGTCTCCAGGAACGGCGCGAAGGCGCCGTCGTCCAGATGGTGGAGCAGGTGGTTCGACACGACGACGTCGAACCGCTCTCCGTCGGCGAGGAGGTCCTCGGCGCTCGCCTGCCGGAACTCGATGCCGGGCGCCGCGCCCGCATCCCTGGCGAACCGGATGGCCCGCAGGTCCGGGTCGATCGCCACGACACGGGTGGGCGTGCCAGCCCGCTCGCTCCACCGGCGAATCCGGCGCGCGAGGTCGCCGGCCCCGCAGCCGACGTCGAGCACGGTCGCGCCGGGTGTCAGGCAGGGCGCGACGTATCGCCGGAACACGCGGCCCCAACCCGTGAACAGGGCGTTGACACGTGCGAACTGCCCGTACGTGTTGGCGAGGAGGAGCGGGTCGCAGCCGGGGTCGTCCATGCGCTCGCGCAGGCACGGAGCGCGCTCGCGGAGCGAGGCTCCTCGACGCCGAGCACCAGCGGCCACCTCGCCTACGCCGCGACCTCCAGCAGGGCGCTCTCGACCGATAGCCCCGGACCGAACGCGACGGCGGTGACCAGGCCGCGCCGGCCGCCGCGCAGCATCCGCTCCAGCACGAAGAGGACCGTGGCGCTCGACATGTTGCCGTAGGCAGCCAGCACCTCCCGCGACTCCTCCAGTGAGCCGCTGGGCAGGCATAGGCCGGCCTCGAAACCGTCGAGGATGGCGCGGCCACCGGGGTGGACCGCCCAGCCTTCCACGTCCTGCGCCGTCACGCCGGCGCGCGCCCACAGGGGAGCGAGCGCGGCGCCGACCTCCCTCTCGACGACCTGCGGGATCCGGCTCGAGAGCGACATCCGGAAGCCGGTGTCCCCGATGGTCCAGGCCATGTCGCCCCGCGCCTCCTCGGCTAGCGCGCTGGAGAACGGACCGAGCGCGAAGGCCGGCCCCGAGGGTCGGCTGGCCGTGACGAGCGCTGCGGCGGCTCCGTCGGCGAAGACCGAGGCGGCGAGCAGCTCGTCGCTGCCCCCACCGGACTGCAGGTGGATGGTGCACAGCTCGACGGAGACGATCAGCACGGTCGCGTCGGGGTCGGCGATGCAAAGCGACCGCGCCAGACGCAGCGCAGGGAACGCGCCGTAGCAACCCATGAAGCCGAGGTGGTAGCGCTCGACGCTCTCGGGGAGTCCGAGGGCTCGCACGAGGTCGAGGTCGACGCCCGGCGCGTAGAAGCCCGTGCAGGACACGGTGATCAGGTGGGTGACGGCGCCGGAGTCGGTCCCGTGCGCCAGCGCCTTGCGTGCGGCGCGGCTGGCGAGGCGCCCGGCCTCACGCGCGTACAGCTCGTTGCGCTCTCCCGTGGGAGGGACCCGGAAGGTCCCGCTGGCCGGATCGTAGAAGAAGCCTCCGCTGCTGCCGGGGAGGAAGTCGTCGACGACGCTGTGGCGCCGCTCGATCGCCGAGGCGCGGTAGATGCCCGACAGGAGGCGGCTGACGCGCCTGTCCTCGCCGTGCCAGGCCTTCATCACCTCGAGCGCCCGGTCCTGGCTGTAGGCGTGTGGAGGCACCGCGGTCGCTAGGGAGTGGAGGAAGGCCGCCATGCGCGATGATAGGCAGCCCCCGTGAGGCTCCCCACACGAGACGGATGCCCCTGTACAAGAGCGCGTGGCCGACTAGGCTGGTGCCGTGACCTCGAACGAGCCGGCCCCGGTGCCGCACGAGCCAGTCGTGCTCGAGCCGCACGACGAGTCATGGGGCCAGCTGTTCGAGGCGGAGAAGGCCAGGGTGGCGCAGGCGCTGGGCGCGCTGGTCGATGGCGGCGTGCTCGAGGAGCTAGAGCACATGGGCTCGACGTCGGTGCCGGGCCTGCGCGCCAAGCCCACGATCGACATGTACGGGCGCATCCACCCGTACCCGCCCGGCGCCGCCCAGATCGCGGCCCTGGAGGCGATCGGCTACACCTGGCGCGGCGAGTACGGGCTGCCAGGCCGCACCTACTTCTCGAAGGGCCCGCACGACTACCACCTCCACCTGGTCGGCTTCGACAGCGACCATTGGGAGCGCCATCTGGTGTTCCGCGACTACCTGCGCGCCAACGCCACGGCGAGGCGCCGCTACGAGGAGCTCAAGCAGGCCCTGGCCGAGCGCTTCCGCGACGACCGGCCGGCCTACCAGGCCGGCAAGTCCGACCTGATCGCCACCCTCGACCGCGAAGCGAGCGCCTGGCACGTGAGGACGACCGGGTTCTCACCGGTCGAGACGCTGGCGACGGCGCTGGAGGGCATGCCCGACGACGGATCCTGGGCCGTCGCCGGCGGTTGGGCGCTCGACCTGCACCTCGGCGCACCGCAGCGCTACCACGACGACCTCGACGTCGAGGTCGACCGCGCTCGCCAGGGGGAAGCGCAGAACGTCTTGCGAACCGCAGGCTGGCGGCTCGACCAGGCGCTCGAAGGCGGCGGGTACGCCCCGTGGCCAGAGGGAGAGCCCCTGGGCGGTGACGTCCACCAGGTGCACGCGCGCCACGAGGGCCGGATGATCGACGTCCTGTTCGCCCCCCGCGGCCCCGGGGTCTGGCGCTTCCGGAGGGACGAGAGCGTTGCCCTCCCACTGGACCTCGCTGTCAGGCGCGCTGGCCTGCCGAGCGGTCGGCAGGTGCCCTACCTGGCGCCCGAGGCCGTCCTGCTGTTCAAGAGCCGCCTCCCCGCTCAGGGATCGGCGCCGCGGGCCGACGACACGGCCGACTTCCAGCGGGTCCTGCCGAGCCTCGACGAACGGGCGCGGGCGTGGCTCGCGTCGGCTCTGCGCACCGTGCATGGTGAACATGCCTGGCTGAGGTCGCTCTAGGGCGCCCCCGGAGGGGCCTGTCTTCAGACGATCCCCAACGCCCGGGTAGCCCGCGCCACCTTGCGGAAGCCCGCGATGTTCGCCCCCAGCACGTAGTCGTCAGGGGCGCCGAACTCCTGGGACGACTCGCGGCAGCGCCGGTGGATGTTCTTCATGATGTCCTGCAGGCGCTCGTCGGTCTTGGAGAAGCTCCAGCGGTCGCGGCTGGCGTTCTGCTGCATCTCCAGCGCCGACGTGGCGACGCCGCCGGCGTTCGCCGCCTTGCCCGGCCCGAACGCGACGCCCGCCCGCTGGAAGGCCCGAACGGCGTCGGGCGTGCACGGCATGTTGGCTCCCTCGGCCACGGCCACCACCCCGTTGGCGATGAGCCTCTCGGCGTCGGCGCCGTTGAGCTCGTTCTGCGTGGCGCTGGGGAACGCCACCTCGCAGGGCACCTCCCAGACCGTCGCCCCCTCCTTGTAGTCGGCTCTGGGGCGGCGCTCGACGTACTCGGAGATGCGCCGGCGCCTGACCTCCTTGAGCTCCTTGACGGTCCCGAGGTCGATGCCGTCGGGGTCGAACACCCGTCCGCTCGAGTCGCTGCAGGCCACGACCTTGGCGCCGAGCTGCTGCAGCTTCTCGATCGTGTAGATGGCGACGTTCCCAGAGCCGCTCACCACGCAGGTGCGCCCCTCCAGCGACTCGCCGCGCGCGGCCAGCATCTCCTCCGCGAAGTAGACGCACCCGTAACCGGTGGCCTCCTTGCGCACCCGCGACCCGCTCCAGTCGAGGCCCTTCCCCGTCAGCACCCCGGCCTCGTAGCGGTTCGAGATGCGCTTGTACTGGCCGAACATGTAGCCGATCTCGCGCTCGCCGACGCCGATGTCGCCCGCCGGCACGTCGGTGTACTCCCCCAGGTGCCGGTGCAGCTCGGTCATGAAGCTCTGGCAGAAGCGCATGACCTCGTGCTCGCTGCGGCCCTTGGGGTCGAAGTCGCTGCCGCCCTTGCCGGCTCCGATCGGCATGCCGGTGAGGGCGTTCTTGAACATCTGCTCGAACGAGAGGAACTTGACGGTGTCGAGCGTCACCGTCGGGTGGAAGCGCAGTCCGCCCTTGTAGGGGCCGAGAGCGCTGTTGAACTGGATGCGGAAGCCGCGGTTGACGTGGACCTGGCCGCGGTCGTCGACCCACGGCACGCGGAAGATGACCTGGCGCTCCGGCTCGCAGATGCGGTCGATCAGCTTGTCCTCGAGGTACTCCGGATGCTTCGCGACCAGCGGCCCGAGGCAACCGAGGACCTCGTCGACGGCCTGCAGGAAGTCGCGCTCGCCCTGGTTGCGGTGGTCGATGCGAGCCTGGATCTCGCGGAGGGCGTCGCCGCGGTCCAAGGTGATGCGTGAAGCCATGGGGGAGGTTACATCGGCCGGCCCAGGAGCCCTCCGGTCAGGCTGTCCTCGCGGGCTCGTCAGGCCCGGCGCCTGCCGCTGCGCGCCAACCAGATCACGTGCCGGTTGCCCTTCTTGCCGCGC
>JBIQIQ010000092.1:0-9581 GCA_044507975.1 Deinococcaceae bacterium | reverse complement strand
CGTGAGGGGGGAACTTGGGACGGCCGCGGGGGTCGCCGAAGCCACCGCGGACCCGGTCCTCGTGCGCGACCAGCGCCGCCGTGGCGCGCAGCGCGGCGCCGGCGACGGCCTCGCGGAGAGCGTCGGTGGCGTCCTGCGGCGGCAGGACGCCCTCGACCCTGCCGACCTGGCCTCCCAGCCTGGCGATCTGGTCGGCGAGGGTCTCGGCCGCGACCTCGACCTCGTCCCTGCGCTCCTGCCACGCGCTCAGCACGGCGCGCAGCAGGCGCTTGAAGCTCGGCATGCCTCGGGTGTCCTCGGGCGGGTAGTAGGTGCCGCCGTGGAAGGGCTGGCCCGACGGCGTGAGGAAGACCGTCAGCGGCCAGCCGCCATGCCCGGTCAGGGCCTGGACGGCCGTCATGTAGTAGTCGTCGACGTCGGGCCGCTCCTCGCGGTCGAGCTTGACGCTGACGAACGAAGCGTTGAGCAGGGCCGCGACCTCGGGGTCACGGAAGGACTCGCGCGCCATGACGTGGCACCAGTGGCAGGACGCGTAGCCCGCCGAGAGCATCACGGGTCGACCGGTGCGCTCGGCCTCCGCGAACGCCTCGTCACCCCACGGGTACCAGTCGACCGGGTCCTCGGCGTGCTGCAGCAGGTAGGGGCTGATCTCGCCCGCGAGGCGGTTGGTCATGCCGCACGCTAGCCGAAGCCGAGCGGCGCCTGGCGCCACGATGACACCCGGCGCCGAGCCGAGGAGGCTGGCGCCGGGCGTCGCGCTGGTTGGGAGATGCCGCAGGAAGTAGGAGTGGACGTGGGAGGACGTCCAGCGCTGGAGCGAACGTACCCCCGCGGGGCTTACGGTTCTCTTACAGGGCCCGCGGCCCGGTCGGACCCGGCGCTCAGAGCCCGGCGAGCCGCTCGGGGAAGGTGACCAGACCCGAGCCCCGCAGCAGCCCCTGCATGGCGGCCGACGCGGCGTCGGAGGCCACGCTGGCAGCTACGGCGTCGCGGACCTCCTCGTAGGGCACGACCGTGGCGGGCAGGTGGTCGTAGACGAGCACGGCGTGGTAGCCGAACTGGGTCTCGACCGGGCCGGTGACGGCCCCCACCTCGGCGCCGACGACGGCCTCCTCGAACGGGGCGACCATCATGCCGCGCTGGAAGCAGCCGAGGTCGCCGCCCCGCTGGGCGGTGCCGTCGGTACCGTGCTCCGCGGCCAGGGCCGCGAAGTCGTCTCCGGCCGCCACGCGCGCGACGATCTCCTCGGCGAGCTCGGCCTCCTCCACCAGGATGTGCCGGGCGCAGAACTGCTCGGGCTGCGTGTAACGGCGCACGTCGGCGAGGTAGCGGACGCGCACCTCGTGCTCGGTCGGCTCCGCCTCGCTCTGCAGCGCCTCGAGCACCTGGGTGATGAGGTCGGCCTCGCGGATGATCGTCACGAGGCGCTCCTCGGTCGTGAAGCCGGCGTCCTCGAGGGCCGCCTCGTACTGGTCCTCGGCCACGGAGGCGCGCAGGGTCTCGAGCGTCTGCGCCACGGAGTCCTCGTCGGGCGCCAGACCGCGCACGCCGGCCTCCCGCAGGAGCACCAGCTCGGTGCCTCGCTGCTCGAGGTACCGAGGCATCAGGCCGCTCAGCTGCTCGGCCAGGTCGGGGGTGTACGCCATGCCCTGGCCGGCGGCGAAGCTGCGCATCGCCACCCCGAAGCGCCACTCGATGTCGCTGAGGCGCTCGACCGTGCTGCCGAGGCGGAGGAGAACCGGGTCCGCGTCGACGGCGGCCTGGGTGGCGGGCGGGGCGTCCTGGTCGGGACCCTGCGCGAGTGCGGGCCCGAGTAGCGCGAGGAGCGCGGCGGCGGCCAGGCCCAGGAGCCGACCGCGGCGCGGCGTGTGCACGTGCGGGTCACTGTTCACGCGGGCAGGCTACTACGGGCGCCGGCGGGCCGACCCGTGCCGCCGACGGGCGGCCGGAAGCCGCGGCTAGGCCGGTTGGCCGGTACGGGCCGCGGCCAGGCGGCCGTAGAGCTCGCGCTGCTCGTCGGTGAGGCTCTCCGGCACGGTCACCCGCACCTCCGCGAGCAGGTCGCCGCGGCCGCCGGCGCGCTGGGGCCAGCCTTGGCCGCGGAGGCGCAGTACGCGCCCGGTCGAGGAGCCTGCCGGGACGGTGAGGTCCACCTCGCCGTCGAGCGTAGGGACCGCCACGCTGCCGCCGAGGGCGGCCACGTCGTCCGGCACCCGCACCGGCACGCGCAGGTGGTCGCCGTCCAGGCGCCAGACCGGATGGGGCAGGTGCCTCACCTGGAGGAGGAGGTCGCCGCCGCCGGGCGCCTGGCCGCGCAGGCGCAGCTTGACGCCGTCGCGCACGCCAGGGGGGACGTTCACCTCGAGCTGCTTGTCGCCGACGCGGATCGTCGTCGGCCCGCCGCGGTAGGCGTCCAGCAGGCCGAGGTCGAGGCGAGCCTCCGCGTCTGCCGGGCGGGGCTGCGGCCTGACACCGGCGCGACCGAAAGCGAACGGGTCGGCGGGCACGCCGCCTGAGGCGGCCTGCGCCCCGCCGCCCATGAAACCGCCGAAGAGGCTCTGGAAGAAGTCGGAGAAGCCCTCGAACTCCTCTGGCGAGACGTTGGTCGAGTAGAAGGTGCCGCCCTGGCCTGGGAAGGGCCCTCCCCCGCGTGCGAAGTCGGGCACCCCGCCGGCGTGGCCGTAGGCGTCGTAGAGCTTGCGCTTCTCCTCGTCGGAGAGGACCGTGTAGGCCTCGTTGATCTCCTTGAAGCGCTCTTCCGCGCCCGGGTCGCCCTGGTTGCGGTCGGGGTGGTGCTTGGCGGCGAGCTTCCGGAAGGCGCGGCGGATCTCCTCCGCCGACGCTCCGCGCTCGACGCCCAGCACCTGGTAGTAGTCCTTGTACTCGGCCACTGTCCCTTCCCCGTCCGCCGCGCCCGGCGGACCCTCAGGCGCCTTCCTTGGCGACGATCACCTTCGCCGGCCGTATCAGCCGCTCGCCCTTGGTGAAGCCTGCCGAGTAGACGTGGGCGATCGTGCCGGCGGCGGCCTCCGGCCCGGCCGGCACCGTGGCGAGAGCCTCGTGTATCTCGGGGTCGAACTCGTCGCCCGGCAGACCGACGACGGTCACGCCCAGCCCGGCGAGCTGCCTGAGCAGGGAGTCGCGCACGGCCCTCACGCCCAGGACGAACGGGCCCTCCTCGCCGGCCGTGGCGGCGGCCTCCAGGGCGCGCTCGAGGTCGTCGTAGACGTTGAGCACGGGCAGGACCATGCTGTCCATGCCCGCCTCGCGCTCGCGCTCGAGCTCCTCGCCCATGCGCCGGCGGTAGTTCTCGAACTCGGCACGCGCCCGCAGGTAGCGGTCGCGGGCCTCGTCGGCCTCCGACTGCAGCTTCTCGAGCCGCTCCTGCGCGAGCCTGAGCTCGTCGCGGAGGATGTCGGCCTCGAACGCCTGCTCACGCTCGGCGGCGGGGGTCTCACCCTGCGCCCCCGCCGCCGCTTCCCTCTCGAAGTCGTCCGTCAAGGTCGGCCCCCTCAGCCCGCGGGCTTGAAGTCGGCGTCGATGACCTCTTCGTCGTCGCCCTGTGCGTCCTGGCCCTGCGCGGCGTCGCCGGCCGGCTCCTGCGCCGACGGCTGGCCCACGGCCTGGGTGAACGCCTGCAGCTTCTCGGCCAGGTCGCGGCTCTTCTGCTCGACCTCGTCCTTGCCGGGGCTGCCGGCGAGCAGGCTCTGGGCCTCCGAGATGGCGTCCTGCACGGGCTTCTTCTGGTCGTCGGTCGCGCCCTCGGCGTCGTCTAGAGCCTTCTGGGCCTGCAGCCTGAGGCTGTCGAGCTGGTTCTTGGCCTCGGCGAGCTCGCGCAGCTTGCGGTCCTCGTCGGCGTGCTGCTCGGCGTCCTTGACCATCCGGTTCACCTCGTCCTCGCTGAGGGTGGTGGTGTTCTGGATGGTGATCGAGGCCTCCTTGCCCGTCGACTTCTCGCGGGCGGTCACGTGGAGGATGCCGTTGGCATCGATGTCGTAGGTGACCTCGATCTGGGGCACGCCCGCCGGCATGGGGGGGATGCCCTCGAGGTTGAACCTGCCGAGCGACTTGTTGTCTCGGGCCATCGGGCGCTCGCCCTGGAGGACGTGGATCGGGGCGGTGGTCTGGTTGTGGTCGGCCGTCGAGAACGTCTCGGTCTTGCGGACCGGCACCGTCGTGTTGCGGTCGATCAGCTTCGTGAAGACCTCGCCCTTGGTCTCGATACCGAGCGAGAGCGGCGTGACGTCGAGAAGGACGATGTCGTCGACCGTGCCGGTGAGGACGCCGGCCTGGACGGCCGCGCCGAGCGCGACGACCTCGTCGGGGTTGACGCTCTGGTTCGGCTCCTTGCCCAGCAGGTCCTTGACGATGCGCTTGACGGCCGGTACGCGGGTCGAGCCGCCGACGAGGATGACCTCGTCGATCTTCGAGCGGTCGAGCTTCGCGTCCTTGAGCGCCTGCTCCACCGGGCCCTTGATGCGCGCGAGCAGCGGCGCGATGAGCTCCTCGAACTTCGCCTTGGTGAGCTTCTTCTCGAGGTAGAGGGGGGCGTTCGAGGCGGGGTCCATGGCGATGAACGGCAGGCTGATCGTCGTCTCGGGGAGGCCGGACAGCTCGATCTTCGCCTTCTCGGAGGCCTCGATCAGGCGCTGGAGCGCCTGCTTGTCCTTGCGCAGGTCGACGTCGTACTCGGCCTTGAACTCCTCGGCGAGCCAGTCGACGATCGCGTGGTCCATGTCGGAGCCGCCGAGGTGGGTGTCGCCGGAGGTGGAGCGGACCTCGAAGACGCCGTCGCCGACCTCGAGCACCGACACGTCGAAGGTGCCGCCGCCGAGGTCGAAGACCAGAACGGTCTCGTTGCCCTTCTTGTCGAGCCCGTACGCCAGCGCGGCCGCGGTCGGCTCGTTGACGATGCGCAGGACCTCGAGGCCGGCGATCTTGCCGGCGTTCTGCGTCGCCTCGCGCTGGGAGTTGTTGAAGTAGGCAGGGACCGTCACGACGGCCTTGGTGACCTTCTCACCCAGGCGCTCGCTCGCGTCGTCGACGAGCTTGCGCAGCACGGCCGCCGAGATCTCCTCGGGCGTGTACTGCTTGTCGCCGACGGTGAAGCGGACGCCGCCGTCGGGGCCCTTGACGACCTCGTACGGCGCGCGCTCGGCCTCCTCCTTGACCTCGTCCCAGGTGCGGCCGATGAAGCGCTTGACCTCGAAGAGCGTGCCCTTCGGGTTGAGGACGGCTTGGCGCTTGGCCACCTGACCGACCAGGCGCTGGTCCTCCTTGAAGGCCACGACCGATGGCGTCGTGCGGTTGCCCTCCGAGTTGACGAGGACGGCGGGCTCGCCGCCTTCGATCACGGCGATGACGCTGTTGGTCGTGCCCAGGTCTATACCTACGGCTTTTGCCATCTAAGGTCTCCTCTGTCCAGCGAAGTAGCTCGCGGCCGGCCCGACGGTCGCTGACGACCGGGGGCCGCGAGCGACCTGGCAGGCCGCAGCGCGACCTGGCAGGCCGCAGCGCGGCCTGCTGCACGAAACCTGTGCGTAGCGGGCGCAGGCTCGCGTACGTCTGCTAGTATAGGTGGTTCCGCCAGCAAGAGTCAATTGATATGAGTCTGGTCATATCAAGAAATCTCGCGGTCGTACCACCGGAAGGAGTGCTGAACGGCGTAGACGGCTCCGTCCTCCCCGAGGTGGAAGCGCCCGCCGTCCCAGGCCCCGTTCTCTCCCACCAGCACGAACTCCGCCGTGCCCGGTCCGTCGGGCAACCCTGAACCGAGCAGCGCGAGGCTCCCGGAGCGCTCCCGGTCCTCGCCCGTGTAGGCGACGAGCTGGCGCGCCGGCGCCACGGCGCCTTCTCCCGCCACCGGCTCCACGCGCAGCTCCAGGCGGCCCCAGGGCTCCCCAGACGAGTAGACTCCCTCCAGCCTGCGCATCGTGTCCTCTGCGGCGTCGCCGTCGACACGCGCGGTCAGCGCCTCGTGACCCTCGCCGTAGACCGGGCGGCCGGCGGGGTCGCCGAGCGCCAGGTTGACCGCAGCCTGCCAGGCGCGCAGCGCCGGAGCGCCGTCGAGGTTCATCAGCACCGCGATCCCCAGCCCGAGCTCCGGCACGAAGCCCTGCGCCGTCGCGACGCCCTTGAGGGAGCCGCCGTGCCGGACGACCGTGACGCCCCGATGCTCCCTCACCGACCAGCCGAGGGCGTATGAGCCTCCCGGTTGAGACCAGGCGCGCGGACGAGTCAGCTCCGCCAGGCGGCCCTCCCCGATCCCGAGAGCGGCGCCGTCGCCGACGGCCAGGAACCGCAGGTAGCGCGAGAGGTCCAGGGCGGTCGACTTGAGCATGCCGGTGCCGAGGTAGGCCGGCGCGCGGCTCCAGACGGGAGCGCGCACCACGCCGAGCGGCGTGCGCGTGTAGAGCGTGGCGCGCTCCCCGACCGCGGCCGGGTCGAACGTCGTGGACGTCATGCCGAGCGGCTCGAGCACCGCCGAGCGCAGCACCTCCGGGAAGGGCCGGCCGGTGGCGTGCTCGATGGCGGCGCCGACGAGCGCCACGCACTCGTTCGAGTAGCTGACCACGTCCCCCGGCGGGGCGAGCAGCTCCCGCTCGCCGCGCCGCATGTAGGCCATCAGCTTCCCGTAGTCGCCGACGTCCGGGTCGCGCAGGGCGTCCCGGTCGACGTAGACGAACGAGGGATCGCCGTGCTGGTCGGCGCGCAGCGCGTAGTCGAGCGCGCGCAGGGGCGGCACGCCCGTCGTGTGGCTGAGCATGTGCCAGAGGCGCGTCCTCTCGCCTTCCAGGCCCGGGTAGGCGAAGCCGGGCAGGTGGTCGGCGACCGGGTCGTCGAGCCTCCAGACGCCCTCGGCTTCGAGCACGAGGGCCGCCAGCGCCGTGAACGACTTGCTCAGCGAGGCGAGCCCGAACACGGTGCTCCGGGTCGCCGGGAGCCGCGCCTCGCGGTCGCGCCAGCCGAACCCGCGCGCGTAGACCAGCTCGTCCCGCAGCGTGACGCAGACCGCCGCGCCGGGCACCTCGGCCTCGGTGACGAGCCCCTCGAGGAAGTCGTCGTAGGCGCCGAGCCAGGCCGGGGCCGCTCCCTGGGTCGCCACTCAGTCCTCCACGGCGAGAGCGTCGCGGACGGCGTCGCCCAGGAAGTTGAAGCCGAGGACGACGAGCATGATCACGGCGCCGGGGAAGACGCTGTACCACCAGGCCGTGAAGATGTACTGCTGCCCCTTGTTGATCATCGTGCCCCAGCTCGGCAGCGGCTCCTGGATGCCGAGGCCCAGGAACGACAGCGTCGCCTCTGAGAGGATCGCGCCCGCGACCCCGAGCGAGCCGATGACGATCATCGAGGCGAGCGCGTTGGGGAGCACGTGCTTGGCGATGATGCCGACGTCGCGCAGGCCCAGGGCGCGGGCCGCGGTGACGTACTCGCGCTCCCTCAGGCGCAGCACCTCCGAGCGCATCACGCGCGCCTCCCCCGGCCAGCTGATCAGGCCGAGCGCCAGGAAGATCGTCGAAGCACCCGAGCCGAAGATCGCCACGACGACGATCAGGAACAGCAGGCCGGGGATGGCGAAGAAGACGTCCGCGACGCGCATGATCAGGTTGTCGACGGCGCCGCCGAAGAAGCCGGCCGCCGCGCCGAGCACGATGCCGATGGCCAGGGCGATGCCCTCGGCGATGAGCCCGATGCGCATGCTGATGCGGGCGCCGTAGACGATGCGGGAGAAGAGGTCGCGGCCGAGCTCGTCGGTGCCCATGAGGAACTCCGCCGAGGGCGCCTCGAGCCGCGCGGTCGCGATGCGCTGCGTCGTGGGGTCGTAGGGAGCGATCTGAGGCGCGAAGACCGCGATCAGCGTGAAGGTGAGCACGATGACGAGGCCTACGATGCCGAGGCGATGACGGGCGAACGCCCGGAGGCGGCGGGAGGCTAGCAGCGCCGTGAGCATCAGTAGCGGATCTGCGGGTTGAGGTAGGCGTAGACGACGTCGACGACGATGTTGACCACCACGAAGAGCAGCGCCCCGAAGAGCAGCGTGCCGATGATGATGGGCGTGTCGCGGCGGGATATGGCGTTCACGACCGCCCGGCCGAGGCCGGGCCAGTTGAAGACGGTCTCCGTCACGACCGAGCCGCCCAGCAGGTAGCCGACGTCGAGGCCGATGACGGTGACGACGGGGATCATCGCGTTGCGCAGCTGATGTCGGAAGATCACGCGGTCGACCCCCAGCCCCTTCGAGCGCGCGGTGCGCGAGTAGTCCTTGCCGCGCTCCTCGAGCAGCGACGAGCGCATGACGCGGGCGATCGTCGCCGACAGGTGCGTGCCGAGCACCATGGCCGGCAGCACCATGTAGTACGGGTTGCCGCCGCCGTAGCCGGCCACCGGGAACAGCGCGATCCCGTAGGTGTCCTGCGTGAGGAAGATCTTCGCGAGCACGGCCTGCCAGAACACCGGCATCGCAACGCCCAGGAGCGCCACGAGCATCAGGGTGTGGTCGACCCAGGTGAAGCGGTAACGCGCCGCCAGGATGCCGGCGGGGATGCCGATGAGGATGGCGACCAGGAGCGCGGCGCCCATCAGCTGGAGGGTGCGCGGGAAGCGGTAGCCGATGATGTCGCGCACCGACTCGTCGAGCACGTAGCTCCGCCCGAAGTCGCCCGTGACCGAGCGGGTCAGGAAGCGCGCGTACTGCGTGTACCAGGGGTCGTTGAGGCCGAGCTGCTCGCGGATGCGCTCGATGGTCGCGGGGTCGGCGCGCTGGAACTGCTCGCCGAGCACCGCGCGCACCGGGTCGCCGGGCATCAGATAGGTCAGCAGGAAGATCACGGTGAAGACGCCCAGGAGCGTGGGTATGGCCCACAGCAGGCGCCTGATGACGAACTGGGTCATGCCGAGGTTGCCTCTGGTCTCACGCGACCGACCGGCGTGTGGTCCACCGGTCGGTCGCGTCGGAAGTGGCTACGAGCCCACCCTGGTCCTCAGGGCAGGCTGACGTACTTCAGCGGGGTGCGGTAGGTGCCGGCCGCCGAGACCTGGAAGTTCTCGACACCGGGTCGCAGGAGGTACGAGATCTTCGAGTACCCGGAGGGGATCCACGGGGCGTCGGCCATGATCAGCTCGTGCGCCTGCCGGTAGATGGCGGTGCGCTCGTCGACGTCGGCAGTGGCGCGGGCCTGGTCGAGCAGGGCGTTCACCTCGGGGTTGTCGTAGTGCGTGTCGTCGCGGGCGCCGTAGAACAGGTAGTCGAGGACCTCGCTCGCGTCGGCGAGGTCGGCGCTCCAACCGGAGAGGAACAGCTTGACGTCGGGCTCGCCGACATGCGTCCAGTACGTGCTGGTGTCCTCGCTCTGCAGCTCGATCGTCACGCCTACCTGAGCCATCATGTCCTGGAACGCGATGTTCGGGGCGTCGTCGGCGGTGGCGAAGTAGTAGAGCGTGATCGGCTCGAGACCCTCACCGTTCGGGTAGCCGGCCTCGGCCAGCAGCTCCCTGGCGCGCTCCGGGTCGTAGGCGTAGCCCTCGACGTCGGAGCCGGGGATGTCGGGGGGCAGCACGCCGAGGGTGGCCGGCACGCGGGC
>JBIQIQ010000091.1:6969-9618 GCA_044507975.1 Deinococcaceae bacterium | reverse complement strand
GTGAAGGGGGCAGCCAAGCCTGACTCGGCGGCGTCCCGGGCGGCGGGCGGGGCGTAGGACAGGGCCATCACTCCCCGGTAGCTTCGCACCGCGTCGTCGCGGCGCGCTGCGAGGTCTAGCACCTGTCCCAGGCGAGCGAGCACGAACCCGGGGAGGTAGTAGGGCCGGCTGAAGTCGCCCGCCACCAGGGCCTCGAGCTTGGCGAGCGCCTCGTCCAGCCGCCCCAGCTCCAGGAGGAGGCTGGCCTCCACGTAACGGGCCTCGGCCGCGGGGATCGCCGCGAGGTTGCGCAGGGTGCTGTCGGGGTCACCGACCCCGGCGTGCGCCGCGTCGAGGAGGGCACGGGCCCGCCCTTCCTGGCCGGCCTCGACCTCCGGCGGCTCCACCATCTGCACCCTCACCCCCGAGGCCGCCGCGGCCGGTCCGGTCAGCGCCCTCCTCAGGGCGGGCACGGACTCGACCCCTGCCATCACGGCCAGCCTCACCGTACCCCCTTCCGCCGGTCGTGGCGCCGCTGCGCGGGCCGCGGCCAGGACACGGCTCGCCACCACCGCCGCCCTCGGCTCGCGCCACGCGTCGCCGGGTCCCTCCCCGAGCGCCTCGGTCTGCACGGCCTGCTGCTCCTCGACGGCGGGCAGGAGCTCGGTGATCACGCGGCGCAGGTCGAGCGGCTGCGCGAGCAGCTCGCGCACCGGCCCCCAGGCAGCCTCGACCCGCCGCAGCCGGGCGAGCCCGTCCTCGTAGAGCTCGAGGTAGCCCCGCAGCTCCCGGACCGCGCCCTCGTGACCAGGGTCGTCGGGGTCGTCCGGGGCGAGCCCCACCTCCGCGAGCGCCACGCCGCTCGACAGCGCCCACGGCACGACGGTGTGCGGCAGGGCGAGCTCGTCGGTGTCCTGCCAGGCGGGGTCGGCCAGGGATCGCGGCGCGAGAGGAGCGAGCGCGATGGCGTGCGGCCGGAAGGCCTTGACGGACTCCCGGACGTGCACGACCGTGTAGCGCGGCCAGCGCGTGTGGAAGGGCCCTCCCAGTGGGAAGATGGCGATGCTCGCGGAAGGGACCATCCTTCCCATGGTAAGCAACGAGGTAATCTGGCGACGCGCTCAGGCGCGAGGAGGCTGCCCCAGATGTACCGAACCGAAAGGCAGAGCGCGTGGCAGCGCGACGTGACGTGGGCCAGCGCCGTGCTCTTGGTGGTGACCGTCATGGTCGGCGTGCTGCTGTTCACGCAGGCCCAGCTGGCCTCCGAGGACCGCGCCGTGCCGGTGATCCGCAGCGTGCTCGAGCTGACCTTGCAGCCGGGCGGGTCCTCCGCCGGCCTGGGCGTGCGCGCGGGCTCCGCCTACCAGGCCGGCGAGCCGCTGCCCCTGCTGCCCGGCGTCGAGGTGTTCGCAGACCCCACCGAGGTCCCCAGCTTCACCGCCGAGCAGGCGGTCAGCCGCATCTCGGGCGTCCTCGCCGACCGTCTCGTCAGCGGTGGTGCCGAGGCGATGCTGGCCGGCATCACCGACGCCGACCTTCGCGCCCAGATGCGGGCCGCGGTCGACGGCCCCATCGACTCCCTAGTGAGGGCCTCGCTCGAGGAGACGATGCTCCCCGCCGGCCTCGACGACGGGTCGCGCATGGCCGACTGGCCGGCGCAGGCCGCCGCGAACCCCGGCGAGCTGGTGCAGCCCCTGGTCGGCGTCTTCGTCTACGAGTCCCCCAACCGCCTCGCCAGCATGAGCCCTCGCCAGATCGGGGTCTCGGTCGTCTCGCAGCTCGGCGACCTGGTGATGGAAGGCGGCCTGCCGGCCGCCCGCGACGTGATCACGAACGCGAACCTCCGCACCCGCCTCGAGCAGGGCGTCGACTCGCGCGCCCGCGCCGAGGTGCACGCCCTGCTGGAGTCTCTGCTGCTCGGCAGGCGCGGCGAGATCGAGACGCGCCTGGCGGGCGCTGCGCAGGTCCTGGCCGGCCGGGCCGAGGCGCAGGACGACCTCCGCGGCCTGCTGCCCGCCTCTCAGCTCGCCGGGCTCAGCGAGTCCGAGGCCAACGCGGCCGTCATGTCGGCTCTCGCGCAGCGGGCCTACCAGGGCGGGGGAGCCCTCGCCGCGGCCCAGCTGACCCGCCAGGAGCAGGCCGAGAGGGTGCGCGGCGTGGCCCCTCTCATCGACGCGTTCAGCCAGGACGCGCGCGCCCGGTACACGCGCTGGACCGTCGGCGCCGGCGTGCTCGCCGCGGTGCTCCTCGTGCTGCTGGTCGGTTTCTCGCGCGGGCTGTGGCGCCTCGGCAACGTCGGCCTCGCGCTCGTGTTCGGCGCAGCCCTCGGCGCCCTCGTCTTCAACTGGCTGAGGGGTGCGGTGCCCGCCGACGCGCCGCTACCCGTCGGCGCCCAGGCGCAGGGCCTCTTCGGCGCGCTCGCCGACGGCGCCCGCCACGCCCTGGCGGCGCTGCCCCAGGCGGCGCTCGACCTGGCCTGGCGCAACCACGTCGTCGTGCTGCTGCTGGGGGCCTCGCTGCTCCTGCTCGCGGTCGTGTTCTGGCTGCTCCGGGGCGTGAGGCCGCGCCGGCGCTCCTTCCTCTGAGGGCCGTCCCGAAACCCGCCAGCTAGGGGGCGGCCGGAGGCAGGGCGACGGGCGCTCCGCTCTCGAAGTGGGGCAGCGGACCGGC
>JBIQIQ010000091.1:0-6869 GCA_044507975.1 Deinococcaceae bacterium | reverse complement strand
GCGAAGGAGGTCATCGCCGGGACGGCGTACTGGTAGAGCCGGTCGTTGAGCGCCGTCTGCCCCGGGAAGCGCGGCAGGATCGCGGCCGACGACACCCGCCCGTGCTCGAACGACCACCGCGCCGCCGTGGCCAGCCGCGCGAGTTCGACCGCGGCGGGCTTGCCGTTCGCGTAGCGCAAGGTGCCCGCCAAAGTCCCTCCCTCGCCGTACCACTCGTACTCCCGCGTGGCCGCGAGGACGGCCACCGTCGCTCCCAGCTCGACGTGGTCGGCGGCGCCCTGCGCCCTCAGATGCGCGATCTCCGCGGCCCACCACGGGTCCTCGCCGGGCTCCGCCTGCCGGAAGACCATGCGGAGGCGCGAGCCGTCCATCAACCTGCCGCTGCCGTAGAGCAGCTCCTGCTGCTCGGGCAGCTGGAGGCGGCCGAACGCGAAGCCGTCGTCGTAGAGGCTGAGGTCGAGGGCCGCCGGCTCGGTCGTCCCGTCCCTGGTGAGGCTGCCGGTGTAGTAGGTCTTGCTCGCCGTCAAGGGCGGCTGCGCGCCCGCAGCGGCCAGGCAGACCGCCAGCGCGCAGGCGACCACGGCGTTCCGGACCGCGGCGACGTTGGTCATGAGCTCAGGCTAACGGAACCGCTCGGAGCCGGTGCTACGCTTGCGCGGATGTCTTCCTCAGAGCACAGGATCACCGTCGTGGGGGCAGGGATGGCCGGCAGCGAGGCCGCGCTGGCGGCCGTTGCCGTAGGCGTGAGCGTCGACCTCTTCGAGATGCGGCCGACCAAGCTGACCCCCGCCCACTCGACGGGCTCCTTCGCGGAGATGGTCTGCTCGAACAGCTTCGGCGGCGAGGGGCGGAGCAACGCCAAGGGGTTGCTGCAGGCCGAGATGCTGAGGGCGGGCGGCGTGGTGATGGGCGCCGCGACCTCGAACCGCGTGCCTGCCGGCGGGGCCCTGGCGGTCGACCGCGAGGCTTTCAGCGCCGCCGTGACGGAGCGCGTGAAGGCCGAACCCCGCGTCACCGTGCACGGCGGCGAGGTGACCGAGGTGCCCGGCGGCGTGGTCGTGCTCGCCACCGGTCCCCTCACCAGCGACGCCCTGGCCGCGTCGCTCAAGGGCATCGTCGGCGACACCTTCCTCGGCTTCTACGACGCCGCCGCCCCGATCGTCGCGTTCGACTCGATCGACATGGACGTCGCCTACCGGGCGGGGCGCTACGGCCAAGAGGCCGACTACATCAACCTGCCCTTCACGAAGGAGCAGTACGACGCGTTCTACGAGGCCCTCGGGCGGGCGCGCCAGCACACGCCCCACGATTGGGAGAACCTGGAGTTCTTCGAGGGCTGCATGCCGATCGAGGAGATCGCCCGCCGCGGCTACGACACCCCGCGGTTCGGCCCCATGAAGCCCGTCGGCCTCGAGGACCCCCGCACCGGGGAGCGGCCGTACGCGGTGGTCCAGCTCAGGCAGGAAGACGCCGGCGGCAGGATGTGGTCGCTGGTCGGCTTCCAGACGGGCCTCAAATGGGGCGACCAGAAGGAGATCGTGCGCCTGATCCCCGGCCTCGAGGGTGCCGAGGTCGTGCGCTACGGGGTCATGCACCGCAACACCTACCTCAACGCGCCGGCCCTGCTGACGCCCTCGCTGTCCTTCCGCGACCACCCGCGCCTCTTCACCGCCGGCGTACTGGCCGGAACGGAGGGCTACCTCGAGTCGTCGGCCACCGGCTGGTTGGCGGGGCTCAACGCGGCTAGGGCCGCGCGCGGCGAGCCGGCGGTCGTGCCGCCGGAGCGCAGCATGCTCGGCGGGCTCGTCCGCTACCTCTCCTCGGCGAACCCCGACGGCTTCCAGCCGATGAACGCCAACTGGGGCCTCGTGCCCGACGTGGAGAAGCGCAGGGGGGTCTCCCGCAAGGAGCGGCGCGAGCAGATGTACGACCTCGGCCTCGAGGCGTTCACGAGCTGGCTCGCCGAGGTCGCCCCCTGGGCCCCGGGCGCCGGAGCGGAGCCTGCCAGCGTGGTGGGCGCGGCGTGAGCCCCGCTCGGCGGGTCGACCTCCGCAGCGACACTGTCACAACGCCGACGCCCGCCATGCGGCGCGCGATGGCCGAGGCCGAGGTCGGCGACGACGTCTACGGTGAGGATCCCACGGTCGTGCGGCTCCAGGAGCTGGTCGCCGAGCTCTCGGGTCACGAGGCCGGGCTGCTAGTGCCGAGCGGCACGATGGGCAACCAGGCAGCGATCGCGGCTCACGTGCGGCGCGGGCACGAGGTCGTGATGCCCGAGGGCGCGCACGTCTACGAGTACGAGCCCGGCGCGATGGCCGTGATCTCCGGCGCGCTGCCGCGGTTCGTGAAGGCCCCGCGCGGCGTGCCAGACCCGCGGGACGTCGAGGCCGCGATCCACGGTCCCGGTCACCAGGCGCCGACGGGCCTCGTCGTCCTCGAGAACACTCACAACGTGGCTGGCGGCACGGTCGTGCCTCTCGAGGTAGTCGCGGAGGTCCAGCGCGTCGCCGGTGCGCACGGGCTGCCCACCCACCTCGACGGTGCGAGGGCGTTCAACGCCGCCGTGGCGCTCGGGGTCGACATCGACGCGGTGTGCGCCGGCTTCGACTCGGTCTCGCTCTGCTTGAGCAAGGGCCTGGGCGCGCCCATCGGCACCGTGCTGGTGGGCCACCTCGACGTGATCGCCGAGGCCCACCGCTACCGCAAGCTGCTCGGCGGCGGCATGCGCCAGGCCGGCGTGATCGCCGCGGCCGGCATCGTCGCGTTGAGCGAGGGGCCTGAGCGCCTGCGGGACGACCACCTTCGGGCCAGGCGGCTGGCCGAGGCGCTCGCCGACATGCCCGGGGTCTCGGTCGACCTCGACGCCGTGCAGACGAACATCGTCTACTTCGAGCTCGAGTCGGCCGGCGCTGGCGACTTCGCGGCGCGCTGCGCCGCGCTCGGGCTGCTGCTCAACGCCATGGGCCGGCGGCGCTGTCGGCTCGTGACGCACCATCAGGTGAGCGACGACGACGTCGACCTCGCGCTGGAGGTGCTGGCGCGCGTCGCCGAGGAGCGGTCCGCCGCGCCCTCGGCCTGACGCGGAGCTCCGATGGCGCGCCGCGCCTACCTCCTCGCGCATCCGGTGGGTCACTCGCTCAGCCCGCGCATGCACGGCGCTGGGTTCCGGGCTCTGGGCCTCGATGCCACGTACGAGGGGCTCGACGTGCTTCCTGAGCGGCTGGGTACCGTCGTCGCCGCGCTCGCACGCGACCCCGCCTTCCTCGGCGCCAACGTCACGACGCCCCACAAGCGTGCCGTGATGGCGCACGTCGACGACCTCACGCCCGCCGCCGACGCGGTGGGGGCGGTGAACACGCTCGTCCCGAAGGGCGGAGGGCTGCTGGGTGACAACACCGACGTCGCCGGCTTCCTGGCGGCCCTCGACGAGGCGGGCTACGTGCAGAGGGGCGGTCACGCCGTCGTCCTCGGCGCCGGCGGCGCGGCGAACGCCGTGGCCTACGCGCTCTCGCGCCGAGGTGTCCGCACCGTCGTGGCGGCGCGCCGCGCCGCCGCCGCCGAGGAGCTGGTCACACGGTTGGGCGGAGGCGGGACGGGGGCCGGGGCCGCCGTGGTGGCGGTGGGACCCACCGGTCTCGCGGTCGAGCTGCCCGGAGCCGAGCTGCTCGTCAACGCGACCACGGTCGGCATGGTCGGCGGCCCCGCCGAGACCGCGGTGCCCCTGGACGTCGACGTCGGGCTGTTGCCCGAGGGGGCGCTCGTGCACGACCTCGTCTACAACCCGCGCATCACGCCTCTGCTGGCGGCCGCCGCCGCGCGGGGGCTCACGGCCGTCGACGGCCTGTCCATGCTCGTCTGGCAAGGCGCCGAGGCCGCGAGGCTCTGGACCGGGCTCGAGCCGCCGGTCGGCGCGATGCGCGTGGCGGTCGAGGCCCAGGGGTAGACTCGCCGGCGTGCGCCTCGCGGTCATCGCCGACGTCCACGGGAACCTCCCCGCGCTCGAGGCGGTACTCGACGACGTCGCCGGCCAGCACGTCGACAGGCTGATCGTCAACGGAGACCTCGCCAACCGGGGGCCGGACAGCCAGGCCGTGTTCGATCGGCTCGCAGGCGCGCTTGTGAGCGACGCTACCCTCGGCAACCACGACGACCTGATGCTCATGTGGTTCGGCCGCCGCGGCGACCGCTCGGAGCCCTGGTTCGACGACCCCTTCTGGGGCACGGTCGGCTGGTCGGCGGTGAGGGTCGAGGCCGCCGGCCACCTCGACGCCCTCGAGGCGCTGCCCATGACCTTGACGCTGCAGCCCGATGGCGCTCAGAAGCTGCTGATCTCGCACGGCAGCCCCAGGCACTACCGCGAGGGGTACGGTTCGGAGCTGACCCCCGAGACGATCTCCGAGATCACAGAGGCCCACCCGGCCGACGTGCTGGTCGGCAGCCACACGCACCGGCCTTTCTCGACGTCCTGGGGACGGTACACGGTCATCAACACCGGCGCGGTCGGCGCACCCTTCAACGGCGACCCGAGGGCGCATTACCTCGTCCTCGAGCTGCGGGACGGCGTATGGGCGCCGGAGTTCCGCCGCGTGCCCTACGACGTCGAGGCCGCGCTCGAGCGCTTCGAGTCGAGCGGTCTCGTGAGGGAGGGTGGCCTGTCGGCGAGGATCTTCCGCGAGGAGGTCCGTTTCGCCAGGTCGTTCCTCGTGCCGTTCCTGATGTGGTGCGAGACCGATGGCCGCGAGCGCTCCGAAGCCGACTGGGAGGAGTTCCGGGAACGCTTCGCTACCCGCTTCCTGCCTCCGACGCGTTACGAAGAGGTGAGCGCCTCTACGCGGCCCTGACGCGGAGCGCGCGCGCTGGGGCGGAGCACGTAAGGCCGCCCCTGCCGAAGGTGGACATGATCGAAGGCAAGCAGCATTACGACGGGCGCCTCAGCGACCGGCGCGCCATGTGGCGCGGCGTCCGGGGCCGGTGCCCGAACTGCGGGACACCGATGTTCCGCAGCTTATGGGGCCTCTACCGCGAGTGCCAGGGGTGCGGGGTGCGCTTCGAGCGCGACACCGGCGCGTGGCTCGGCGCCATGGTGATCGCCTACGCGATCGCCATCGTGGCCATCGTCGTCGTCGGTGCCGTGACGATCGCCCTGTGGGGCCTCTATCAGGGGCTCGAGGTCGTACTCATCGGCACCGGTGTCGTCGGGGTCGCCCTCGCCTACCGGCCCGTGAAGGGCTTCTGGGTGTGGAGCATGTGGGCGGCCGGCCTCGTCACGACCGACGACGAGCACGCGCGCGGCTGACCAGGAGCAGCGCGGTGATGATCGTGAAGGCGGTCAGGGCCAGCACGGGGATCGTGATGAACCCGAGCCAGTCGATGTACTTCAAGTCGCACGGAACGCCCGTACACGACCCCATGCCGCGGATGGCGGGCACGTTCTCGTAGAGGACGTGGTACGCGGCCACGATCATGCCGCCGATCGACAGCGGCAGGGAGTACGCGAAGCTGCGCTCGTCCTGCCGGTACGTGGACACGCCGAGCACGAGCACCAGCGGGTACATGAGGATGCGCTGGTACCAACAGAGTTCGCACGGCACGAAGTGCCGCACCTCGCTGAAGTAGAGGCTGCCCAGCGTGGCCACGATCGACACGAGCCACGCTGGGTAGAGGAGGGGCAGCTTCACTGGGCCAGGGCGTCCTCGACGGCGCGGCGGACGTTGGCGAGCGTCGCGTTGGACACGAGCTGGCCGTCGACGAACACCGTCGGGGTGCCGGACACGCCCAGGCGCCTCGCGAGCACGACGTCGGCGTCGACGGCCGCGGCCGTCTCGGCGCCCTGGACGCACTGCTGGAGGGTGGCGCGGTCGAGCGCGGGGACCGTCTCGATGGCGAGGTCGATGGCGCGGCCCGCGCTGGTGAGCGTGCTCTGGGACCTCAGGAGGACGGGCTCCACGGCTCCGAACGCGTCGCTGCCCTGGCGGTGGACGCACTCTCCGACCATCGCCAGCGTGCGCGACATGCCCTGCGGCGCGATGACGGGGAAGTTGGCGAAGTGGATCGCGAGCCGGCCGTCCTGCACGTACTCGCGCTTGATGGCCTCGGTCACGGTGGCCGAGAAGGTCGCGCAGTGCGGGCAGAGGAAGTCGAAGAACACCAGCATCCGCACGGGAGCGTCCTCGCGCCCGACGAAGGGTTGGCCGGAGTAATCGATCTCGGCCGCGGCGGCCTGCTGGCCGCCCCCGAGGCGCGGTATGACGATGGCGGCGGCGAGGATGAGGACGACCACGGCGACCGTGGCGATGGTCATCGTACGTGACTGCTTCATGGCGGTGATTCTACTTGCGCTGGCCACTACGATGAACCCATGACACGAGGGCTGCCGGCCAGCTTCGAGGCCTTCCGGGTGCACGTCGAAGCCGACGGCGTGAGCCGCGGCGTCGAGACCGTGACGCCTGACGTCCTACCAGACCACGACGTCGTGGTCAGGGTCAGGGCCTCGTCGCTCAACTACAAGGACGCCCTGTCGGCGAGCGGCAACCGGGGCGTCACCAAGTCGTACCCCCATACGCCGGGGATCGACGTGGTGGGCACGGTCGTAGCCTCGCGCGACCCGCGCTTCGCCCCCGGCGACCCCGTCATCTGCACCGGTCATGACCTCGGCATGGACACGCCGGGAGGTTTCGGAGAGTACGTCAGCGTGCCCGGAGACTGGCTGCTGCCGCCGCCTGCCGACCTGCCGCCCGACCCCGCCATGGCGCTGGGGACGGCGGGGCTCACGGCGGCCATCGCCCTGCGTCGCATCGCTTCCGCCGGGGCGGCGCCGGAGCTCGGGCCCCTGGTGGTGAGGGGCGCCTCCGGAGGCGTCGGTAGCCTCG
>JBIQIQ010000008.1:39900-45458 GCA_044507975.1 Deinococcaceae bacterium | reverse complement strand
GAGGGGGTCGCCTTCCACAACGGCGAGACCCTCACGGCCTCCGACGTCGTCGCGTCGCTCGACCGCTGGCGGCGCATCGGCTCTGGCCGCAACCTCCTGGGCTCGGCTGACATCGAGGCCGCCGACGACCACACCGTCGTCATCCGGCTCGACGCTCCCGCCGGGACCCTGACGTCCGTGCTCGGCTGGTCCGAGGGAGCCGCCTTCATCTACCCCGCGTCACAGATCGCCGAGATCGGTGACCAGCCGAACGACGCTCCCATCGGCACCGGCCCTTACCTTCTCCGGGAGTGGGTGCGCGGTCAAGAGGTGATCCTCGACCGGTTCGACGGCTACGTCGGGCTCAACACGGAGCCCTCGGGCGACGCCGGGGCGAAGCACGCCTACCTCGACACCATCCGCTTCATCACCGTCACCGACGCCGCCACTCGTCAGGCTGGCCTCGAGTCCGGTGAGTACGATGTCAACTACCGCGCGGCCGCCAGCGACATCCCGTACATGCAGGCCTCCGACTCGATGTACGAGTGGCTGATGCGACCCGGCTACAACTACATAGCCCTGATCAACCACGCCTCACCGGTCATGCAGGACCTGAAACTGCGCCAGGCGCTGCAGGCCGTGATCGACGTCTACCCCCTCATGCTCGGCGCCTTCGGCGACGACTCGGTCTTCGCCCTGACCCCCACGGTCGTGCCGGCCGAGTACGGCGCGATGGCTAACACCGAGGCCGGCGCTCACCTCTACGACCAGGGCGACGTGGAGCGGGCGCTCGAGCTGATCGCGGAGTCGAGCTACGACGGCGAGGTGATCCGCTGGATCACGTCGCGCGACTTCGACTACCAGTACCGCGGCACCCTCATCGCGGTCGACCAGGCCAACCTGATCGGCCTGACCAGCGACATCATCGTGCGGGACTGGGCCACGACGGTCGCCACCCGCTCCGACCCGGAGGCGTGGGACATCTTCATCGGCAACTTCACGATCGCCCCAGAGCCCGAGATGATCGCCTACCTCAACCCCAACTACCTCAACCACTACACCGGCAGCGAGGAGTACGCGGAGCTGCTCGCAGAGCTCAAGCAGACATCGGACCCGGATGAGCGGCAGGCGGTCTGGGCTCGGGCCCAGGAGGCTTTCTACGAGGACGCGGGAGCGATCCAGCTCGCCAACACGTTCCTCGTGAACGGCTACGCCTCGGACGTCCACGTAGAGGCGCGCTACTTCCTGTTCCAGGCCTGGAACACCTGGATGGAGTAAGGGAGGCCCCGAGCCGCGCGCGATGATCACGTACCTGGCCAGGCGTGTCGGCTCGCTGCTAGCGACCTTGCTCGTCGTCGGCATCGTGGTGTTCTTCGTGGTCCGGGCGGTGCCGGGTGACGTCACCTCGGCGCTGCTCGGCCAGGAGGCCACGCCCCAGCAGATCGCCGACCTGCGGGCGAGGCTGAACCTCGACCAGCCGCTCCCGGCGCAGTTCGCCGCCTGGTTCGGTGGCGTCCTGCGGCTGGACCTGGGCAACAGCACCTACATGCGCGTGCCGGTGACGAGCGCGATCGTACAGAGGATCGAACCGACGGCGATGCTGGCCCTCACAGCCAGCATCGTCGCCGTCGTCCTGGGCATCGCCCTGGGCGTCGTCGCCGCCGTCAAGCACGGCACGGTCGCCGACTACGCGGTGATGGTGGTCGCCATGCTCGGGCTGTCCCTGCCTACGTTCTGGCTCGGGCTCCTGATGATCCTGCTCTTCGCCGTGAGCCTTCAGTGGCTGCCAGCCGCCGGCTACTCCCCGCTGTCGGAGGGCCCGCTCAACACGCTCCGCTACCTCGTCATGCCGGCCGTCGCCCTGGGGTTCAGCCAGGCCGCGATCATCGCGAGGATGACGCGCTCGAGCGTCCTGGACATGTTGGGCGAGGACTTCGTCCGCACGGCCAGGAGCAAGGGACTGCACGGCCGCGCGGTCGTGCTCAGGCACGCGCTGCGCAACGCGATGATCCCGGTTCTGACGGTGATAGGCCTCTCGGTCGCCACGCTCGCCGGAGGGGTCGTCGTCACCGAGACCGTGTTCAACATCCCCGGCGCCGGTCGCCTGGTCATCGAGTCCGTGCAGCGCCGGGACTACCCGGTGATACAAGGGGCCGTCATCGCGGTCGCGTTGGTCTACGCCCTCGTGAACCTGCTCGTCGACCTCAGCTACCTGGCGCTCGACCCGCGGGTGCGCTACGCGTGAGCGCGGTGGCCGCCGCCCCGGCGCGCGCGCCCTCGGGGAAGGGTAGGAGAGGCGTGCGCCCCGCCCTCAAGGTGCTGCGCCGCCCGACCGTCGCGGTCGGCGTCCTGGTGTTCGCGACGGTCACGGTCGTCGCGTTGACGGCGCCGTGGATCACGCCGTCCGGACCCAACCAGCTCGCCATCCTCGACAGGCTCAAGCCGCCCTCCGCCGAGCACCTCATGGGCACCGACGACCTCGGGCGCGACGTCTGGTCGCGCGTCGCCCACGGCGCCAGGCTGTCGTTGATCGTCGGTCTCTCGACGGCCCTAATCAGCGCCTCGTTGGGGACGCTGCTGGCGCTGCTGGCCGGCTTCTACCGCTGGCTCGACGAGGTGATCATGCGGGTGATGGACGGGCTCATGGCCCTCCCAGGGGTCCTCCTGGCGATCGCCATCATGGCCGCGATCGGCCCCAAGGTCATCAACATCGTCATCGCGCTGACCCTCGTCTACCTTCCACGCTGCGCGCGGGTCGCACGCTCGGCCGTCCTGGTGGTCCGCGAGCATGTCTACGTCGAGGCTGCGAGCGCGCTCGGCGCCTCGGACGGCAGCCTGATGCTGCGCCACATCCTGCCGGGGACCTTCTCTCCCGTGCTGGTGCAGGCCACGTACGTGTTCGCGACGGCGGTGCTGCTCGAGGCCTCCCTGTCCTTCCTCGGCACAGGCGCACCGGCCGACGTCCCGAGCTGGGGGGCGATGCTGGCCGAAGGGCGCATCCTCATGCGCAGCGCTCCCTGGTTGACGGTGTTCCCGGGTGCCGTCCTCGCCATCACCGTGCTGGCCGTCAACCTGATCGGGGACGGCCTGCGCGACGCTCTCGACCCCAGGATGCGGAAGTGAGAACTTGAACCGGCCCGACCTCCCATCGGCGGCGGAACGCCAGCCGACCGCAGCTCAGCCCCTGCGCGACGTGCGCGTGCTGGCCGTCGAACAGTACGGCGCGGGTCCGTTCGCGACCATGGTGTTGGCCGACCTCGGCGCGGAGGTGATCAAGATCGAGCCGCCTGGCGCGGGCGACATCGGTCGACGGGTGCCTCCCTGGACCGCTGGAGACGACAGCCTCTTCTTCCAGAGCCTCAACCGCGGCAAGAAGAGCGTCGTCCTCGACCTCAAGGACCCGCGCGGGAGGGACGCTTTCACGCGCCTGGTGGAGAGGTCGGACGCGGTGTTCTCCAACGCCCGTGGCACCTCGGCGGCGAGCCTCCGCATCACGTACGCGGACCTGAAGGAGCACAACCCAGCAATCGTGTGCGCCTTCCTCACGGGCTTCGGACGCGAGGGTCCGCGCGCGGACCAGCCCGCCTACGACTACATCATCCAGGCCCTGTCTGGCATGGCCGCCCTCGGCGGCGAGCCGGGCGGACCTCCCGCGCGAGCGGGAGTCAGCGTCGTCGACTTCTCCGCGGGGTTGGCGGCGGGCATCGCCCTGCTCGCCGGAGTGCACCGGGCCCGCGCCACCGGCGTGGGAGGCGACCTCGACACCAGCCTCTTCGCCACGGCGCTCAACCTGAGCAACTACGTCGCCAGCTGGGTGCTGACCCGGGACTACCAGCCCGAGCGTCAGCCCCGCGGCGGGCATCCCTCGATCGTTCCGTCCCAGCTGTTCGAGGTCGCCGACGGCTGGCTGATGGTCATGTGCCAGACCGACGGGTTCTACGCCGAGCTGGCGAGACGCCTGGCGCTCCCGGAGCTGGCGGACGAGCGCTTCGCGACCATGAGCGGCCGCTTCGAGCACAGGGCGGAGCTCATCGGGCTGCTGGAGGCGCGGTTCAAGGAGCGGCCGGTCACCTACTGGCTCGAGCTGCTCGAGGGCGGAGTGCCGGCGGCGGCGGTGAACGACCTGTCGCAGGCGCTCGCCGACCCCCAGGTCGCGGCCCAGGCCCTGCTGGTGGAGTACGGGCACCCGGCCTTCGGCACCGTCAGGCAGGTCGCTGGGCCGGTGCGCCCGTCCGAGACGCCGCCGGCGGCGCGGCCGGGCCCAGCCCTGGGGGCAGATACGCGCGAGGTGCTGACGTCGCTGGCAGGCATGAGCCAGGAGGGTGTGGACGAGCTGGCGACGGCGGGAGTGGCCCGACTGGGCCAGGAGGTGGTAGGCAGGTGAGAGGCATCGTGGTGGCGCCGCAACCGGCGGCCGTGGAGCTGGGCGTGGAGGTGCTCGAGTCTGGCGGCACGGCGTTCGACGCCGTGGTCGCGGCAGGCTTCATGCAGATGGTGGTCGACCCGTTCATGTGCGGGGTAGGGGGCTGGGGGTCGGCGACGATCTACAGGGCCGACACCGGACAGTTCGAGCACGTCGGCTTCTGGCCGCGTATCGGCGCGAGGATGCGCCCCGACATGTGGGTGGACGACGTGAAGGGCTTCACGGACCTGTGGCGCTTCCCGTTGTTCGACGACCACAGGGCCCTGCGCGACTACACGTCGATCATGACCCCGGGCACGATCGCCGGCTTCGGAGCGATCCACCAGCGCCACGCCTCGCGGCCATGGGCTGAGCTGCTGGCGCCCAGCATCGAGCTCTCGGAGCGGGGTTTCGCGATACCGGAGTACGTCGCCGAGCACGTGCGCAAGCCGATGCTCCCCGAGCTGCCTCACCCGCGCGAGAAGTACGCCTACAACGAGGCCGCGAAGGCCCTGTTCCACGGTCCGAACGGCGACATGATGGAGACCGGCCACCCTTACCGGAACCCCGACCAGGCGCGCTCCCTGCAGGCGATCGCCGACAACGGTCCTGAGGAGTTCTACCGAGGGGCGCTGGCCGAGACGATCCTCGCCGACTTCGAGGCGAACGGCGCCTTCGTGACCCGTGAGGACCTCGCTACCTACGAGCCGGTCATCGAGCCGCCCCTACGCACCACTTACCGAGGCCACGAGGTCGTCAGCTCGGCGGTGCCAGGAGGTGGACTGCTGACGCTGCAGGTGCTCAACGTCCTCGAGAACTTCGACATCGGCTCTCTGGACCACAGCGGCCCCGAGCACGGCTTCGTCGTCGCCGCTGCGTTGGCCTGGGCCGGCGTGACGCGCGGCAACCACCTGGCGGACCCGCGCTTCGCGCACGTCCCGACCGAGGAGCTGCTGAGCAAGGAGTACGCCGCCAGCATCGCCGAGAGGATCCGGCGCGGGGAGCTCCCGGATCGCAAGAAGCTCAACAAGCCCGGCTTCACCACCCACATCTCGGTGATGGACGAGCTCGGCAACTGCGCGTCGATCACGCACACCCTGACGACCTGCGCCGGCATCGTGGTGCCAGGCACGGGCTTCACGTGGAACAACTGCGTCTCCCTGATGGACCCCATACC
>JBIQIQ010000008.1:6756-39800 GCA_044507975.1 Deinococcaceae bacterium | reverse complement strand
CTGCGCAACTACGAGAGGACGTTCGCCAAGGTCCAGATCGCCATGCGCGAGGGCGACCGCTTCAAGGGCGGCTCCGACCCGCGGAAGGACGGCGGGGCGGTCGGCGTCGCCCGCAGGTAGGCGGAGCGCCGCGATGTCGTACCAGCCCACACCGCCGCCGCGCAGCTGGCTCTTCGTGCCCGGCGCCCAGGAGCGGTACGTCTCCAAGCTGGCGGAAGTGCGGCCCGACGCGGTCGTCCTCGACCTGGAGGACGGCGTCGCGCCCGCCGAGCTGCCGGGCGCGCGCGAGCGCGTCCGCGCCTTGACCCACGGGCAGGGGGGAGACCGGTGGCTGCCGCCGGTCGTGGCGGTCCGCGCGCACGGCGCCTCACGGGAGGAGCTCGACGCCGACGTCGCCTGCCTGGGTCCGCTCGTCGGCGTGCTGGTCCTGCCCAAGGTCGGCGGCGCCGCCGACGTCGCCGTGGCGGCGCTGCGGCTGGAACGGGCCGGCCTCGGCCACGTCGGCGTCGTCCCCACGGTCGAGTCCGCCGCCGGGCTGGCGCGCCTAGAGGAGGTGCTGGAGCACCCCAAGGTCGTCGGCGTCGCTTTCGGCGCTGAGGACTTCGCCGCCGACGTCGGGCTGCCGGCGACGCTGCCCGGCGCGGCTCCGCCGCACCCGGACCGGCATGACGGGCGCGCTCTCGTGCTCGACCAGGCCCGGGCGCGCATCGTCACGGCCGCCGCGGCCGCCGGCGTCGCGTGGCGCGTCGACTCGCCCACGCTGCAGCTGCGCCCCGAGCGGCTGGTCGAGGAGGCCGCGCGGCGCTCGCGCTCGTTGGGCTTCACGGCCAGGTTCGCGATCCACCCGGACCACGTCGCGGCCCTCCACGCCGGGTTCCGTCCGTCCGATGCCGAGGTCGCCTGGGCGCGCTCCGTGCTCGGCGCGGCCGGGCCAGGGGCGGGCGCGACGGCGGTCGACGGGCGAATGGTCGACGAGGCCGTGCTGCGCCAGGCGCGGGCCGTCCTGGGGGCGGCGGGCGAGCGGGAGGGTTGAGCGTGCGGCGGCCAGGGGTGACAACGCGGCGTGAAGATGTTATATTGTCGACAATCTACAAACGGAAGAGGGCCGGCATGACCTTTACGGCTGCTGCGGAGCCTCACATCTCGATGCGCGATCGCATCGCCGATACGATCCGGAACGCCATCCTCAACGGGGAGCTGGGCCCGGGTCAGCGCGTCACCGAGGTCGAGATCGCAGAGCGCCTGGGCGTCAGCCGGGCGCCGGTGCGCGAGGCGATACGCGAGCTGGTCAACGAGGGGTTCCTGCAGTCGCTCCCCTACAGGGAGACCCGGGTCTCGCGCATCACGCGGGTCGAGCTGGTGGAGGTGCTGATCCCGACGCGGATCGTTGCCGAGACGTTCGCGCTGCGCCACCTGATGGGCAGCGCGGGTCGCGAGGAGGTGCTGGCGGAGCTCGACCGCCACACGGAGGAGATGCTGAGAGCCGCGGCGGACAACGACGCCCGCGGCGTCCGCGCCGGCGACCTCGCCTTCCACCGCACGCTCGTCGAGTCGACCCCGTACCAGCACCCGGGCCGGCTCTGGACCGCGATAACGCCCGTCCTCTACCGCGCCTTCGTGCTCGGCACCGTCGAGGAGACGCTGCGCGTGACCGCCGAGGGCCACACCACCCTGCTCGAGGCCATCCGGAGCGGGGACCTCGGGCACGCGGAAGCCGTGCTGATCGAGCACATCGACGAGATGAGGATCCGCTTCCGCGACGACTCCCAAGCGCTTCCCGCCGGTACGGACGTGGACCGTCTCCCGGCCCCAGCCGTCACCCGTCGACGAACCCCGAGGAGGTGATCGCACGCGACCGAACGCCGTGAACCGGCCCCGAGCCCCTAGCTTCGGAAGGTAGATGGTAGATGCCGACCAACCTCGACAGAAGGACCCGCACCCACCACCGACGCAGCTCGCCGCGCCTGGCCGCCCTGGCGGTCCTCTTGCTCGCGGGCAGCCTGCTCTCCTCCGCGCTGGCGCAGAAGGTGATCAACGTCGCCACCCGCGTCGACGTCGCCAACGTCGACCTGCACCTGACGACCAACTTCGACGACCGCAACCCTCTGCTGACGGTCTACGAGTTCCTGATCGGCATCGACGCCAACGGCGCCCCGGCGCCGATGCTGGCCGAGAGCTGGTCGTGGTCCGACGACGGCCTGACGCTCACGATCCCGCTGCGGCAGGGCGTGCTGTTCCACAACGGCGCGGAGATGACCAGCGAGGACGTCAAGTACTCCCTCGACCGCGTGCGCACCGAAGGACCCCGCGCCTCCGAGTTCGGGCAGGTCACCGACGTCGTCGCCGTCGACCCCTACACGGTCCAGCTGGTGCTAAGCGAGCCCACCGCGGCCCTGCTCGGCGCGCTGGCCAACCCCATCGCGCCGGCGGTGATCGTGCCCGCCGGCGAGGCGGAGCGCCAGGGCGGGTCGATCACGGAGCCCATCGGGACCGGCCCCTTCCGGTTCGTCGAGTGGCTGCCCGACCAGTACCTCAAGGTCGAGAGGTTCGAGGACTACGTCGCCGACGAGCGCCCGGCCAGCGGCTTCGTCGGACGCCACGAGGCGCTCGTCGACGAGATCTACTACCGCCCCATCCCCGAGGCCTCGGTGCGCGCCGCCGCGCTCGAGAACGGCGAGGTGCAGGTCGCGCAGGCCCTCGCGTACCCCGACTACGTGCGCCTCCAGGGACACCCGACGGCGATCGTCGAGATCATCCCGTCCGCGACGATCGGCGACGTCCGCTTCGGCTTCAAGCAGGGCCCGTTCGCGAACGACGTGCTGCTCCGGCGCGCCGCCCAGATGGCCACCAACAAGCAGGAGCTCGTCGACGCCCTGCTCTGGGGCCTCGGCAGCCCGGCGCACTCGGGCATCCCGGAGTTCAGCCCCTTCGCCGTCGGCATCCACCAGACGCCCGAGCCCTACGACGTCGAGGAGGCCCGGCGGCTCGTGGAGATGTCCGACTACGACGGCACCGAGGTGCTGATCTCCTACACCCCCGGCATCTACCGCGACGCGTCAGTGATCCTCCAGGCCGCGTTCGCCGAGATCGGCATCAACGCGCAGGTCGACAACCTCGAGGCCGGCAGCTCGCTGCAGAAGTGGCAATCCGGCGCGTTCGACATCTTCATCTCGGGCCTCTCGCTGCGGCCCGACCCGATGAACTACTACATGCCGTTCTGGCACAGCGCGAGCACGCCCACGGGCTACAACAACCCCGAGTACGACCGCCTCAACGAGGAGGCGCTCGCGGAGACGGACGTCGAGAGGCGCATCGCCCTCTACCAGGAGATCGAGGAGCTGAGGCGCGAGGACCTGCCGTGGTACCCGATCACGTACAACACCGAGACGTTCGCCTACAGCAGCTCCCTGACCGGCTTCGAGACGTGGAACGCCGGCTACATCCTGCTGTGGAACGTGGACGTCCGCTGACCTCGCGGTAGACGAGGAGGAGGGCCGGCATCTTGTTCACGATCGTCCTGCGCAGGGTCCTCACCCTGGCCCCGGTCCTCCTCGCCATCTCCTTCGTCGCGTTCCTGCTGCTGGCGCTCATACCCGGCGACCCCGCCATGATGATGCTCGGCGCGGACGCGTCGCGCGACGCGCTGGAGGCGCTGCGCGTCCGTCTGGGGCTGGACCGGCCGCTGCTCGAGCGCTTCGTGTGGTGGCTGGGCAACGCGCTGCGTGGAGACCTCGGCGACTCGCTGTACCAGAACCGCCCCGTCATCGAGCTGATCACGGCCCGCCTGCCGGTCACACTGACGATCTGCCTGCTCGCGAGCGTCATCAGCATCGTCGTGGGCGTCAGCGCCGGCATCGTCTCGGCCGTGCGGCGCAACACCGTCGTCGACCACGCGGTGCGCGTGGTCAGCCTCATCGGCCTCTCGATGCCGGACTTCTGGCTGGGACTGCTGCTGATCCTCCTGTTCAGCATCACCTGGCAGGTGTTCCCGCTCACGGGCTTCGTGCCGCTCGGCCAGGACTTCCTGGGCGGCCTGAGGTACCTGGTGCTGCCCAGCCTCGCGCTCGGCCTCACCCTCGGAGGCTTCCTGACCCGCCTGACCCGCAGCTCGCTTCTCGAGGTGCTCAGCGCCGACTACGTGCGCACCGCGCGGAGCAAGGGGGTGAGGCCCGCGCGCGTGGTGCTCCGCCACGCCCTCGGGACCGCCCTGCTGCCGCTCGTGACGATCGTCGGGCTCAACTTCGGCCGCCTCCTGGGGGGCGCCGTGGTCATCGAGAGCGTCTTCAGCCTGCCCGGCATCGGGCGCCTGATCGTGCTGGGGATCACCCAGCGCGACTTCCCCGTCGTGCAGGCCGCCGTGCTCTACGTCGCGGTCCTCTACACGGTGATCAACCTGCTGACCGACCTCGCCTACATGCTGCTCGACCCGCGCGTCAGGTACGCCTGATGCAGGCGCTGCGCAAGCTCGCCGCCAACCCGCTGTCGATAGCCGGGGCGGTCCTGCTGCTCGCCTCCGTGGTCGGGGCAGTGTTCGCCCCGCACCTGACTCCCCACGACCCGATGCGGATGTCGATCCCCGAGCGGCTCGTGGCCCCCACGGTCGAGCACCCCTTCGGCACCGACGTCTACGGCCGCGACGTCTTCAGCCGCGTCCTGCACGGCGCGCGCGTCAGCCTCAGGGTGGCGCTCGTGGCGAGCGTGCTCGCGCTCACCAGCGGCACGCTGGTCGGCGTCGTAGCCGGCCTGGCCAGGGGCGCGGTCGACAACGTGCTGATGCGCGCCACCGACGTGCTGCTCGCGTTCCCCGGGCTGCTCCTGGCGATCGGCATCTCCGCGGCCCTCGGCACCGGCGAGACCAGCATCGTCCTCGCCCTCTGGTTCGTGTACCTGCCCCGCTTCGCGCGGCTCGCGCGCGCCGCCGTGCTGCAGGTCCGCGACCTCGATTTCGTGAGCGCCGCCCGCGCCCTCGGCGGCGGCACGGCCCGCATCACGCTCAAGCACGTCGGCCCCAGCATCATCTCGCCGTTGGCCGTCCAGGCCAGCGTCTATTTCTCGGAGATGATCCTGGCCGAGGCCGCGCTCAGCTTCCTCGGCCTCGGCACCCCGCCGCCGACGCCCTCGCTGGGCAACATCCTCAGCGAGGGGCGCGACTTCATGCGCCTGGCGCCCTGGATCTCGATATTTCCCGGCGTAGCGATATTGCTGACCGTCCTCGGCGTCAACCTCCTGGGCGACGCCCTGCGCGACACCCTCGACCCGAGGAAAGGCTGAGGCGGTGCTCCAGCCGCCGCCACCGCTCCGCACGGCCGCCCGGCGGCCCACCCGACCCGTAGACATTCCAGCTCAAGAGGAGACGTCAAGGCGATGCTCAAGGTCCTGATCAACGAGTGCAAGCAAGAGGTGTCGACGTTCAACCCGCGGCCCAGCGGCCTGGAGGACTTCTCGCTGCACGAGGGGGAGGCCTTCCTCGCCATGCACCGCGGCGCCAACCGCGAGGTCGGGGGCGCGCTCGAGGTGCTCGAGGCCGCCCCGGACGTGGAGGTGGTCGGCGGCTTCAGCGCCCAGGCGATCACCTCCGGCGGGGTGCTGGCGGCGGACGCGTTCCGCGAGATCGCCGAGCGCTTCGTCGGGGCCGTCGAGGCGAACCGCGACGCCGGCGCGTTCTACTTCTCGCTGCACGGCGCGATGTCGGCCGAGGGCGAGGACGACCCGGAGGGCTACCTGCTCGAGCGCACCCGGGAGGTCGTCGGCGAGGAGAAGCCGATCGTCATCTCGCTCGACCTCCACGGCGTGTTCACCGACCGCATGGCTCGGCACGTCGACGCCGTGGTGACCTACCACACCTACCCGCACGTCGACTTCCGCACCACCGGCCGCCGCGCCGCGCGGGCCCTGCTGAGGATCGTCAGGGACGGAGCGCGCCCGGTGATGGCGAAGGTCTCCATCCCGGCGCTGGTGAGGGGAGACGAGCTGATCACGGAGACCGGCCTTCTCGGCGGCTTCGTCCGCCGCGCCCAGGCCTTGGAGGATGACCCCGCGGGGCTGTCCGCCGGCATGTTCATCGGCAACCCGTTCACGGACGTGCCCGAGCTGAGGAGCTACAGCCTCGTGGTGCTCGACGAGGCGACGGCGCCCGACGCGGCCGAGCGGGCCGCCGAGGCGGCGCTCGGCCTGGCGAGGGACTTCTGGGAGGTGCGCGAGCGGCTGCAGCAGCCCCTCACCCCCCTCGCCGAGGCGGCGCGGGCGGCAGCCGACCACGTGGCCAGCGGCCGCGGGGGCACCGTCATCATCACGGACGCGGCCGACGCCACCAGCTCCGGGGCCTCCGGCGACAGCAACGCCGTCGTGGCGGCGCTGCTCGCCGCGGGCTTCGAGGGACGCGCCCTGGCCCCGATCGTGGACCCGGCGGCCGTCGAGCAGGCGTTCGCCGCCGGCGTCGGCGCCGAGATCGACACCCAGGTAGGCGGGCAGGTCGACCCCGGCCGTTTCACGCCCCTGCCCCTGCGCGCGCGGGTGCACCTCCTGTCGGACGGGGAGTTCCGCAGCGAGACCGCCAGGCAGCTGTGGCATGCGGGCCGCACCGCGGTGCTGGTCTCCGAGCACCTCACCATCGTCGCGACCAGCCGCCCCGTCAGCCTCTACGACCGCTCGCTGTTCCTGGCGCACGGCCAGGACCCCGAGGATTTCGACGCCGTCGTCGTCAAGTCGCCGCACTGCGAGCCGCGCTTCTACAGCGCGTGGGGCGCGCTGCTGCTCAACGTCGACGCGCCCGGGTCGACGAGCGCCAACCTCCCGTACCTCGGCCACACCGTGGCCCAGCGCCCGCTCTTCCCCCTGGACGAGGGCGTGACGTTCCAGCCGGAGGTCAAGCTCTTCCGGCGCGGCCGGGTCGCGTCCTAGATGAAGATCGCCGAGATCGTCGCCGTCGGCCTCCACGGCGCCACCCCGGAAGGCGGCTGGGGCGCCGAGCTGCGTCCCGAGGACGACGTGCACACGCTCGTGGCGGTCGTGACCGACTCCGGCCTGGTCGGCTACGGCAGCGCCTTCACCAACTCCGGCCTCGTCAAGGCTGCCCTGGCGGTGCTCGAGCCGCTCTACCGCGGCGCCTCGGCGCTCGAGCCCGAGAGGGTCAGCGAGACGCTCCACCAGAACACCTTCTGGATGGGGCGCGGCGGCACGATCACGCACGCGATCAGCGCCATCGACATCGCCCTTTGGGACCTGCTGGGGCAAGCGACGGGACAGAGCGTCGGCCGGTTGCTCGGCGGCAGGTACCGCTCCAAGGTCAAGCCGTACGCCTCGCTGCTCATGAAGGAGCCGGAGGAGCTCGCCGAAGACCTCGCCGGGCTGCTCGAGCAGGGGTTCCGGGCGTTCAAGATCGGCTGGGGGCCGTTCGGGCGGGTCTCCTCCGCCTTGGACGAGCAGATCGTCAGCCGCGCCAGGGAAGCCGTCGGCGCAGGCAACGACCTGATGGTCGACGCGGGGGGATCAGACGCCTTCTGGCCCAACGGCTACAAGTGGGCAGCGCGCACGGCCGACATGCTCGCCGACTACCGGGTCGCGTGGTTCGAGGAGCCCCTCAACCCCGACGCCCTCGACGACTACGTGAGGCTGCGCGAGCGCTCGCCGGTGAAGATCGCCGGCGGGGAGGTGCTGACGCGCCGCCAGGCCTTCCAGCCCTGGCTGCGGGCGCGAGCCTTCGACATCGTGCAGCCCGACGTGACGAAGGTCGGCGGCATCAGCGAGGAGCGGCGGATCGCCTGGATGGCCCAGGACAACGACGTCGAGTTCGTGCCCCACGGTTGGAACACGGCCCTCGGCCTGGCCGCCGACCTGCAGCTCGCCGCCGCCATGCCGAACACGCGGCTGGTCGAGTACCTCACCGGCTCCCAGTACATCGACGGCATCGTCGTGGAGCCCTGGCGCCTCGATGGCGAAGGCATGCTCGAGATACCCGAGGCGCCCGGGCTCGGCGTAGAGCTCGACCTCGACGCCGTGGCGCGGCACGCGCGCGGAGAGCGGCTCCCGGGGCCGCACCCATGAGGATCGTCGACGTCCGCTGCCACGTGCTGCTCGCCCCGAACGTGGACGAGAGCCTCACCTCCTCCGCTCAGGACGGCTTCCTCGTCGTGATCGAGACCGACGAGGGCCTGACCGGGATCGGCGAGACCGACGTCAACCCGTGGATCGCCAAGGCGTGCGTCATGGCGCCAGGCACGCACACGATGGGCCAGTCGCTGCGGGAGATGCTGCTCGGCGAGGACCCTCGCGACATCGCCCGGCTGTGGCGCAAGCTCTACGTCGGCAGCGCCATGAACGGGCGGCGCGGCGCGGGCGTGCATGCGATCGGCGCCATCGACGCCGCGCTCTGGGACCTGCTCGGCAAGATCGAGGGGGTGCCCGTCTACCAGCTGCTCGGGGGAGCCAAGCAGGCGCGCGTCACTCCTTACGCATCGCTGCAACCGGCGGGAGCGTCCTTCGAGGAGTACCGCGACTCGCTCGTCGCATGGGCGGTCAGGGCGAAGCAGCTCGGCTTCAGGGCTGTCAAGACCGAGGTCACGATGAACGGCCCCTATGCCCACAGCGGCCTGCGCGAGCCCTACGAGCGCCACACCGAGGTGGTGGCGGCGGTGCGCCAAGCGATCGGACCCGACGTCGCGCTGTTGGTCGACGTCCAGTACATGTTCGAGGACGTCGGCGCGGCCGCCGCGGTCCTCAACGAGTGGGCCGAGTTCGATCTCTCGTTCATCGAGACGCCCCTGTGGGCGGACGACCTGCCCGGCCACGCTCAGCTGGCCGAGAGGATCCCGATGCGCATCGCCTCCGGCGAGTGGCTCGCCACCCGCTACGAGTTCGAGGAGCTCATGGACCGCGGGAAGATCGCGGTCGCTCAGCCCGACATCGGGCGGGTCGGCGGCCTCAGCGAGGCGCTCGTGGTGGCGCAGATGGCCGCGGACCGCGGCATATCGCTGGTCCCGCACTGCTGGAAGACCGGCGTCAGCGTCGCCGCGACGGCCCACTACGCCTTCGCCAACGCCCACTGCGAGTACATCGAGTACCTGCCGCCGCAGCTCTGCGTCGAGACGCTGCGGCGTGAGCTCGCCGACGACGGTCTCGTGTTCGAGGACGGCTACGTCATGCCGCCGACCGAGCCAGGTATGGGTGCGGCCGTGGACATGGACGCCGTACGGCGCTTCGAGGTCGCGTGAGCACGCCATGGGAGGATGAGACATGAGACTCGTCAGCTACTACCCCGCCCCCAACGGGTCCGCCGCCGGAGGCTTAGGCCAGCGCAGGACGCGCGCCCGGCTGGGCGTCGAGACTCCCGCCGGCGTCCTCGACGTCGCCGCTGCCGCCCAGCGCCACGGCGCCGGCGGCCTGCTCGGCCCGCCTCACGGGGGCGGCGGGCCGGGAGGCGACCCGCTGCTGGACGCGGCGGCCTTCTACGCCGCGGGCGAGGCGGCCATGGACGCCCTCGCGGACCTCGCCTCCCGCGCCACGGACGGCCCGTTCGTGGGCACGCTCGAGGACCTCGACCTCGCGCCGGTCGTCCCTGCGCCAGGCAAGATCGTCTGCATCGGCCTGAACTACCGCCGTCACGCCGCCGAGTCGGGCATGGCCGAGCCGGCCGAGCCGGTGCTCTTCGGCAAGTACGCGAACACGCTCGCGCCCCACGGCGCCGCCGTCGCGGTCAGCGGCCTCGAGCAGGTCGACTACGAGGCCGAGCTCGGGCTGGTCCTCGGGCGCGGCGGCCGCGACATCCCCGAGGCGAGAGCGCTCGAGCACGTCCTCGGGTACTTCAACGCCAACGACGTCTCCGAGCGCGCGCTGCAGATGCGCTCGGGCCAGTGGCTGCTGGGCAAGACCCTCGACGGCTTCCTGCCGGTCGGCCCCTTCGTCCTCACGGCCGACGAGGCCGGCGACCCGCAGGACATGCGCGTGCGCGGCTGGCTCAACGGCGACCTCCGCCAGGACAGCAGCACGGCCGACATGATCTTCTCGGTCGCCGAGGTCATCGCTTACGCGAGCCGCTTCATGACCCTGGAGGCCGGCGACGTCTTCGTGACCGGCACGCCCGAGGGCGTGGTCCTCGGCCGCCAGCAGAAGGACTGGGTGAGGCCCGGCGACGAGTACGTCGTGGAGGTCGGCTCCCTGGGCAAGCTGGTGACGAGGTTCGTGTGAGCGCCGGAGCGCAGGTCCCGGCCTCGGCCGCCGACCCGCCCGCCACCGTGCTCGTCACGGGAGCGGCCGGCTGCCTGGGCGCCTGGACCGTCAAGCACCTGCTGGAGGCCGGGCACAAGCCGGTGGCCTTCGACCTCGCGGCCGACTACCGGCGCCTGCAGGCGCTCGTCGGTCCCGAGGCGCTGGCCGCGGTGACCTTCGTACGCGGCGACCTCACCGACGAGGCGCAGGTGAAGGCCGCGGTGCAGGGGCACGGCGCCCAGCGCATCGTCCACCTGGCCGCCCTGCAGGTGCCGTTCTGCCGCGCCAACCCGTCCCTGGGAGCCGCCGTCAACGTCCAGGGGACCGTGCACGTGTTCGAGGCCGCGCGCGCGGCCGGCATCGCCCATCTCGCCTATGCCTCGTCGATCGCCGTGTACGGCCCTTCCTCCGACTACCCTCACGGCCTCGTGGCGCCAGGCGCGCCGCAGCGACCCCGGACCTTCTACGGGGTCACCAAGGTCGCGAACGAGGGCACGGCGCGTATCTACTGGCAGGACCACGGTATCTCGAGCGTCGGCCTCCGGCCATACACCGTCTACGGCGTGGGACGCGACCAGGGGATCACCAGCGAGCCCACGGTAGCGATGGCCGCGGCCGCGCGCGGAGAGTCCTCTCGCATCAGCTTCGGCGGCAGCATGCAGTTCCAGTGGGCCTCGGACGTCGCGCTCCAGCTCATCGACGCGGCCTTCGGCCGGTGCGGGGCCGCGGGCGAGGGCGCGCGGGTGTTCAACCTCGGCGGTCCAGTGGTGAGCGTCAGCCGGGTCGCCCGCATCATCGAGGAGCTGCGCCCCGGCGTGCGCGTGGCGGTGGGCGATGCCGTCCTCCCGTTCCCCGAGGGCTTCGACGGCTCCGAGCTGGACGCCGCCTGCGAGCGCGTGCACCAGACCCCGCTCGAGGAGGGCATCAGGCTCACGATCGAGCGTTTCGAGGAGCTGGCTGCCGCCTGAGCTCGGCCGCAGCGCCGCCCGACCTCGGTCGCTGCGAGCCGGCGCGGCGAGCATCGTCGGGCAGGGGTGGGAACGGCGGGCGCCCTGCCACTAGGATGGCCCCGAGGAGCGACCATGACCGACCGAGACGGCCGGGCCAACGCGCCCGTCAGCGACTTCCTGAGGCACCACTTCCGGCACTTCAACGCCGCGGCCCTCGTCGACGCCGCCGACGGCTACGCGGCCCACCTCGACGCGGGCGGCGCGATGATGATCACCCTCGCCGGCGCGATGAGCACCGCGGAGCTCGGCCTCTCGCTGGCCGAGATGATCAGGCAGGACAAGGTGCAGATCATCAGCTGCACCGGCGCGAACCTCGAGGAGGACGTGTTCAACCTCATCGCGCACGACTTCTACGAGCGCCTGCCCCACTACCGCGACCTCACGCCCCAGCAGGAGCAGGACCTCCTCGACCGGCACCTCAACCGCGTCACCGACACCGCCATACCCGAGGGCGAGGCGATGCGCCGGCTCGAGTCCGCCCTGCGCGACGAGTGGGTGGCGGCCGACCGCGCCGGCGAGCGCTACTTCCCCCACGAGTTCCTCTACCGGCTGATCAGGAGCGGCGCCCTGGAGGAGCATTACCAGATCGACCCCAAGGACTCCTGGCTCGTCGCCGCCGCCGAGAAGGACCTTCCGATCGTCGTGCCTGGTTGGGAGGACTCGACGACCGGCAACATGTTCGCCGCGGCCGTCATCGAGGGCACCGTGAGGAACGTCCACACGGTCAGGACCGGCATCGAGTACATGACGTTCCTCGCCGACTGGTACACGCGCGTCGCCCCCGAGCGCTCGGTCGGGTTCTTCCAGATCGGCGGCGGCATCGCCGGCGACTTCCCCATCTGCGTCGTGCCGATGCTCCACCAGGACCTGCGGCGCGAGGACGTGCCGATGTGGGGCTACTTCTGCCAGGTCTCCGACTCGACGACGAGCTACGGCTCGTACTCCGGCGCCGTCCCCAACGAGAAGATCACCTGGGGCAAACTGGCCGTCGACACCCCGAAGTTCGTCATCGAGTCCGACGCGACGATCGTCGCGCCCCTCGTGTTCGCCCTCGTCCTCGGATGGTGAGCTTCCCGGGCTACCACCACCTGACGGCCGTGTCGGCGCGCATCGCCGAGAACAAGCGCTTCTACACGGAGACGTTGGGGCTGAGGCTGGTCAAGCGCTCGGTCAACCAGGACGACGTGTCGGCCTACCACCTCTTCTACGCCGACGAGGTCGGCACGCCGGGAACGGACATCACCTTCTTCGATTGGGACGTGCCGCCGGAGCGGCGCGGCTCCCACACGATCACGCGCACCGCGTTCAGGGTCCGGAACGAGGGCTCGCTGGAGTACTGGGCAGGGCGCCTCAGGGACCTGAGCGTGTCGGCCGGGCCGGTAGAGACCGTCGACGGCCGCGCTCAGCTGCGCTTCGAGGACCCCGAGGGCCAGCGCCTAGCGCTGGTGGTCGACGGCGGCGGCGGTCCCGACAACGTCCCTTGGAGCGAGAGCCAGGTGCCGGCCGAGCACCAGCTGCGCGGCCTCGGGCCGGTCACGATGACCGTGCGGGCGCTGCCGCCGACCGACGCCGTGCTGCGCGAGGTGACGGGCATGCGAGCGCTGCGGGAGTACGACGACCCCGAGGGCGGGGGCGCCGTCGTGCACGTCTACGGTATGGACGGCGACGGGCCGCACGCCGAGCTGCACGTGGCGGTGAGGCCAGACATGCCTCCCGCCCGACCAGGAGCTGGCGGCGTGCACCACGTGGCGTTCCGCGCCCCCGACGACCAGACGCACCGCGCCTGGCTCGACCGGCTGACCGAGCACCGCGTCCCGAACTCCGGATGGGTCGACCGGTTCTGGTTCCGGAGCATCTACTTCCGTGAGCCGGGCGGGATCCTCTTCGAGATCGCCACAGACGGCCCCGGCTTCGCCGTGGACGAGGACCCGGGCTCGCTGGGCGAGACGGTGGTGCTCCCGCCCTTCCTCGAGCCGCACCGCGAGCGCATCGTCAGCGCGCTCAAGCCGATCGACTGAGAGCGCTCAGCCGACGAGCTTGGACTCCAGGGCCGACAGCGTCGCGTCGCTGACGCCGGCCTTCCTCAGGTAGGCGATCGCGCCGCCGTGCCGGGCGTCGAGGTGCTCCAGGGCCGGCACCATCAGGTCGGGCGTGGCGCCCAGGAGGCGCTGGAACTCGCTGCGGGGCACGCCGTCGCGCTCCGCCTGGTCGAGGAGCCGCAGCCGCAGGGGGCCGATGCGGTCCTCCGTCAGGGCGAAGTCCTCGAGGACCGTAGCGCGGTCGACGCCGACGGACTCGAGCAGGAGCGCCGCCAGCAGGCCCGTGCGGTCCTTGCCCGCGGAACAGTGGAACAGCGCGGCGCCCTCGGAGTGCGCGACCAGCCTCGTGGCCTCTGCGAAGGCCGGGCCGGCGTGGTCGAGGGCCGCGAGGTAGAAGCCGGTGATGTCGAAGCGGTCCGCCATCTCGTGCCCGGCGGCGGAGATGTGCGTCCAGACCTCGACGTTGTGGACCTGGCAGCTGCGGCGGCTCAGGAAGCGGCTCGGCTCGCGCTCGCACTCGAGCTGGCCGCGCAGGTCGACGACGGTCGTCAGCGGCAGCCCCTCGAGGAGGTCGAGGTCGGCGTCGGTGAGGCTCACCGGTCCGTCGGAGCGCAGCACCCGTCCGGTCAAGGTCTGGCGGCCACCGGAGACGGGCAGCCCGCCGAGGTCGCGCGTGTTGAGCGTGCCCTCGAGGGGCAGGAACCTCGCTGCGTGGGGGTTGGAGGCGGTCACTGACATCGCCAACCATGGTACCTCGGCGGCGTCTGACCTCTGGATCGGCACCCGCCAGGCCCGAGGTCTAGCCGGCTTACTCCATCACATGTGGCGCGGTGCTACGTTCTGCCTCACATGGAGGTCGAGTCATGAAATGGGAGGACCGCGGCCGGAGCCGCAACCTTGAAGACCGTAGGAGCGCCAGGGGGCCGGCCCGGATGGGCGTGCCGCTGGGGATCGGCGGCCTGCTGATCGTGTTCCTGATCTCCGCCATCACGGGGGTGGACCTGTCCGGGATACTCGGCGGTAGCCCTACGTCGCAGGTGAGCCAGCCCGTGACGCAGGAGGAGCTGGCCGCGGAGGAGGAGCAGGTCAGGTTCGTGTCGTTCGTCCTCGACGACGTCCAGGACCTCTGGACCCAGCTCGTCCAGGGCCAGTACCCGGAGTCGACGCTGGTGCTCTACCGCGACGCGGTGGAGTCTGGCTGCGGGGTGGCGCCGTCGGCCGCAGGGCCGTTCTACTGCCCGCTCGACATGAACGTCTACATCGACCTCTCCTTCTACGACGACCTCCAGGCGCGCTACGGCGCCCCTGGAGACCTGGCCCAGGCCTACGTGCTCGCTCACGAGATCGGTCACCACGTCCAGAACCTCACCGGCACGCTCTCGCAGGTGAGGCAGGGGCAGCAGGCGTCGCCCGGCCAGGCGAACGCGTTGTCGGTGGCCCTCGAGCTGCAGGCCGACTGCTACGCGGGCGTCTGGGCTGCCTCGGCGGACCAGCGCGGCATCCTCGAGCAGGGCGACTACGAGGAGGCGATGAACGCGGCCGCGGCCGTCGGCGACGATCGCCTCTCCGGGATGTCTGGGCGGACGGTCGACCAGGAGACGTTCACCCACGGCTCCTCCGAGCAGAGGATGCGCTGGTTCGCCACCGGCTACGAGACCGGCGACCCGAACGCCTGCGACACCTTCGCGTCCGGCATCTGAGCGCCGTGGGCCCGGCCGAGCGCCCGGACTAGGCCCCCGCGTTCTCGTGTCGGGCGAGCAGGGCGTCCACGGCCGCTACGTCATCCGCGCTCAACTCCCACGTGCCGGCCTCGGCGTTGCGCCTGACCTGGTCCGCGCTCGTCGCCCCGGCGATGACGCTCGCGACCTCCGGCTTGGCGAGCAGCCATGCGAACGCCAGGTCGATCAGCTCCTTGCCGCGCTCCTGGGAGAAGGCGACGAGGTCCTCGATCAGGTCGAGGTTGGCGTCGGTGAGGTGCTGCTCCCAGCGGGGGTTGCCCGTGATGCGGGTGCCTTCCGGGAGGGGTCGGCCGCGCCGGTACTTGCCCGTGAGGAGCCCGCTGAAGAGGGGGAAGTAGGGCAGATAGGCGAGACCGTGCTGGCGGCACGCCGGGATGACGTCGCGCTCGTCTTGTCTGCGGAGGAGGCTGAGCTCGTTCTGGACGCTGACGAACCGGGCCGCGCCGGGCTCGACCGCCTCCTCGGCCTCCGCGATCCGTTCCGCGGAGAAGTTCGAGCAGCCGATCTCGCGTACCAAGCCCGCCGCTACGAGCTCGCCCAAGGCACCGAGCGTGTCCGCGATCGGCACCTCCGGGTCGGGACGATGGAGCTGGTAGAGGTCGACGTGGTCCGTGCGGAGGCGCCGCAGGCTGTCCTGCAGGGCCTGCTTGACGTACTCGGGGCGAGCGCCCTCCTTGCCCTCCGCGACCTTGCTGCCGAACTTCGTCGCCAGCACCACGCGGTCGCGCCGGCCTTCGAGGACCCGTCCGAGGAAGGTCTCGCTGTAGGTGTCGCCGTAAGTGTCGGCGGTGTCGAAGAAGTCTACGCCGGCGTCGAGGGCGGCGTCGACCACCGACCGCGTGGCGGCCTCGTCGAGCCGCCTGCCGAAGTTGTTGCACCCCAGACCCACCACCGAGGCCTGGAGGCTGCCGATGGGGCGCTTGCGCATCGCTGTCATGCTCCGAGCTTAGCCGCGCGGCCGCACCGGCGGTGGAGGGGCGGGCGCAGAGGCCCGCCCCGTCAGTCCAGGTTCCTGGCCGCGTAGACCTTCATCGCGGCTACCAGCAGCTCGACCGTGGCGGCGTCGCCGATGTTCCTGGCGAAGCGCTGGTCCGAGACGTAGAGGTCCGCCAGCCCCTCGTACGCCGCCCGGCCCGGGTCCCAGGCGAGCCGGACGAGGCCGATGTGCTCCTCGACCGCGGCCTGCACCCGCGGGTCGGAAGGCGCGGCGCCGTCGGAGGCCAGCGCGGCGATGCGGGCGTGGACCTCTCGCCAACCCTCGCCCGACGTGAGCCTCTCGCGGTCTGCCTTGGACAGTCGGCGGACCCGCTCGTTGGAGCGGTCGACCGCCTCGTCGCCCCACTTCTCCCTGGCTTCCTTCTCGTACGGGTTCTGGACGAGCCCGTCGAACATCTCTTCTGGTGACATCTTCGTTCCCTCCTTCAGGCTGGTGATCGTCCTGTCGACGGTCGCGATGAGCCGCGCGAGGCGCTCGTGCTCCTCGGTCAGCCGTTCGCGGTGGCGGCGCAGGAGCGAGATCCGCTCGGCGTCGCCCCGGCTGGCCAGCGCCTTGGCGACGTCGGCGAGGCTCAGGCCGAGCTGCTTGAGCAGCAAGATCTCCTGAAGCCTCAGGAGCTCGTCCTCCAGGTAGTGCCTCCGGCCGCCGTCGCTCGTGAACGCGGGCGGCAACAGGCCGATCGCGTCGTAGTGCCTCAGCGTCCGGGAGGTCACGCCCGTCATCCGGGCTACCTCGTCGATGGACCAGCTCACAGCTCCTACTCCTTCCGCGGGGCCCCGCGCCCCGCCGCTCGCCCGCTCGGGAGGCGGGCGAGAACGACTATAGGAGTTGACGCTGCGTCAACTGCAAGGGGAAGTGGCGCCGGGACTCCTACGATGCGGCCGGTGGAGACGAGGACCCACGAGCTCGCGGCCGCCCGTGTGCGCAACGCGCTTCTCGGCGACCGCCTCGCCCCTGACGCCCCCGCAGCCGTACGGACGCTCCTGGCCGTGCAAGCTCAGGAGCCTGGCATGTCGCGCTGGTCCGTCGGTCAGCGCCTCAGCGGCCAGGCCGACGACGCGGCGGTGCGGGCGATGCTGGACGACGGTCAGGTCGTCCGCACGCACGTGCTGCGCCCCACGTGGCACTACGTCGCAGCGGAGGACCTGCGCTGGCTGCAGGCGCTCACCGGCGAGCGGGTCGCGCGGGCCAACGCGAGCTGGTACCGCAACCACGGCATCGACGACATGCTGCTCGGACGCTCGCGAGAGGTCATCGTGAGCGCCCTTGCAGGCGGCCGAAGCAAGACGCGGGACGAGCTCAAGGACGAGCTGATCGCCGACGGGTTGGACGTAGAGGGGCAGCGGATGGCCGCGGTGCTCATGGACGCCGAGCTGAGGTGCCTCGTCTGCTCCGGCCCTCTCGCGGGCGGCAAGCACACCTACGCGCTCGCCGACGAACGGATCCCGGCGCAGCCCAGCCTCGGCCCGGAGGAGGCGGCGGCCCTGCTCGTGGAGCGCTACCTCCGAGGGCACGCGCCGGCCACGCTGAAGGACCTCCGGTGGTGGTCCACCCTGACGCTCGCGCAGCTCAGGGCGGCCGTCGATGAGCTGGGGGATGCCGTCGTCACCGAGGAGGTAGGAGGCGCTACGTACCTCTGGCATGCCGACGACCCGCCGTCGGATCCCGCCGGCGGTGACGCTCCGCGCTTCCAGCTCCTGCAGGTCTTCGACGAGCTGTTCGTCGGCTACTCCCAGACCCGCGGGCTGCTCGACCCCGACGGCGAGTTCGGCTCCGTGCTGCCCATCGGCTACAGCCGGATGATGCACGTCGTCGTCGAGGGAGACAGGCTCGTCGGTCGCTGGCGCTCCGACCGTCGCGGGGGTGAGCTCGAGCTGTCCTTGGAGCTGTCGCGACCGCTCGGCGCCGACGACCGCGCCGAGCTCCAGCGGGCCGCCGCTCGCTACGGGGCGTTCGTCGGCAGAGGCGCCACGGCCCTGCTGCGCGAGGACAGCACGCGCTGAGCCAGCAGGGCGCCCGGCACCAGGGGCAGCACGGAGAGGGCCAGCGCGGCGCTGATACCGATGGTCTCCTGGAGGGCCCCCACACCCAGGTACAGCACGCCGGCGGTGCCCCAGGTGAGGCCCATCATCATCCCCGAGGCGGTGGCGACGGCGTGGGGAGCCATGTCCTGGGCGGCGACGACCATGATCGGGAGTCCGCCGTTGACGAGGACGCCGGCCGCGGCCACGAGGGCGAAATAGAGGACCGAGCCGGGTTGGGTGACGAACAGCAGGTACAGGGGCACCATCGAGAGCAACATCGTCCCGCTGACCAGCTGCACGCGGGTGAAGCGCGCCTCGACCAGGCCGGCGAGGATGCCGCCGAGCGCCGCGGCCAGGGTGAACGTCGTGATGGTCCAGAAGACCACCGGGTCGGTGGGCGAGAGGCCACGCACGTTCACCAACCAGAGCGGAGCGCCGTTGATCACGGCGGTCCAAGCCATCGAACGGAGGACCCCGGCGAGGCACAGCTTGCCGACCGGCCCCTTGAAGAGCTCGGCGTCGAAGACCTTGGCGCTGCGCGCCGCCGTCTCGCGGGGCTGGGGCGGGACGAGCAGGTAGATCAGGGCTCCGAAGAGGACGCCGGGCACCATCAGCCACGGCGCGTACGGCAGCCAGCCGCGCATGACCAGGAGGCCGATCGCCAGCGGCCCCATGGCCATGCCGGCCGTGCCGCCCGCGCTGAAGATCCCCAGCGCGAGCCCGCCCTTGCCCCTGGCGGCGGCGCGGGCCAGGCTCGTCGCGGCGGGGTGGAACGCGGCGGAGCCCAGGCCGCCGAGCAGCAGGAGGGGCACGAGCAGCCACGGGGAGGGCACGACCGCCATCGACGAGAGGATCGCCGACGACAACATCACGCCTCCCGCCGCGACGACCCGCCGGCCCAGCCGGTCGGCGACGGCTCCGAACAACGGCTGCAGGACCGACGAGCTGAGCGACAGCGTGGCGACGAAGACGGCCAGCGTCAGCTCGCCGGCGCCGAAGCGCACCTGGAAGGTGGGCAGGAGGGCGGAGAGCGTCCCGGAGAAGAAGTCGTTGAAGAAGTGCGCCGCGAAGAGGAGGGTGGCGAGCGAGGTGCCAGCGAGGTGCAGAGGACGCGCGCGGAGCATCGGGCCAGCCTATCTCCCGACAGCGCCAGAGAGCCGTCGCGTGTAGCCTGTCGCCATGACGATCCGAGGTGGCGCACTTCCGGAGCGCGCCGCGCGTCTTGAGCGGGCAATCGACCTGGCCGTCGCCAACGTCGCGGCCGGCGGCGGGCCGTTCGGGGCGGTGCTCGTCACCCATGGCGGCCGGTCGTTCGAGGGGGTCAACCGCGTTACGCGCGACAACGACCCCACGGCGCATGCGGAGGTCGTCGCGATCCGGAACGCCTGCCGCGAGCTCGGTACGTTCGAGCTGTCCGGGGCGGTGCTGTACGCGAGCTGCGAGCCATGTCCCATGTGCCTGGCGACCGCCCTGTGGGCCCGCGTGCCGGAGGTCTGGTCCGCCGCCGACCGGTATCAGGCGGCGGCCGCCGGGTTTTCCGACGCCCAGTTCTACGACTTCATCGAGGGCGAGGACCGCTCGGCCATGCAGGTGGCGCAGGCAGGCCATAGCCGCGCGCACGAGCCGTTCGCCGCCTGGGAGCGCTTCGAGGGACGCACGCGGTACTGATGCCGGCCGTCCGGACGACCTAGGTCAGGTGCGCGGGTCGGCCGCGGGAGACGACAGCGGCACCACGCGCACCCGTTCTGCGGCCACCCCTCTCGTCGTCTGCAGGTGATCCCGGATGCGCTCGGCGACCGGGCCCTCGGCGCAGACCCACCAGTGATCGACCGCGAAGACGGGTAGGCCAGCTAGCGCCGCCGCCAGCGGCGGGTCGCCCAAGGTCGGGTGGAGCCACGTCACGTGGGCCGCGCAGGCGGCCTGCGTCGGGAGAGCGTCGGCAGCCGTCGGGACCTCGAGTAGCACGTGCGCCGTGACGTCGGCGGGCAGGGACGCCAGCAGCGCGCGGACCGTCGGCGCCGCGGTCACGTCGCCTGCCAGCACCACGCACCCGTACCCCTCTGCGTGTGCCGGCTCGCAGCGCGGCTCCTGAACGCCGACCTGGTCTCCGGGCGCAGCGCGCTGCGCCCAGCGGGTCAGGGCGCTGGCCTGGTCGGAGGTGGGGACGTCGAGAGCTAGCTCCCCCGCCTCGGGCTCGAACCATCCCAGAGCGCGATGCCGGAGGCGCTCCGGTCCTTCACCCGGGAGAACGAGCTCGACGCTGAGCGCTCCACGGTCGCTGACGGCGCGCAGAGCTGGGCAGGAGAGGCTCACGCGCCGGTAGCTCGGAGAGACGTCGGCGACCGCCTGGACGGAGGCGGAACTCAGCGCGGGACCCTCGTAGAGCGCGGCGGCCGGGGTCGCCGCGCCGGTGGCTTCGGACATGCTCATCTCCTCGGGTCCGCCTGCCCGCCAGCGCAGCACGCCGGTGAAGAGGCCGGAGGCGGAACGAAGCCCGTCTCGAACCGGCGGACCACCGCGACGTTAACCCGCCGGGGGTCCCATGAGCACTACGGGGCTCACCGTCCTCATGAGGACGTGAACCCGGCCCAACCTCGCGCTCCTACGCTGCGTCCAGACGAGGAGGGACGACATGTCCACGTTCCAGGACGACAGGGACCGCACCACGGGGCACGACCACCGCTCGACGGAGGAGATCGGGGTGGACGAGCGCACGCTGGACCGCGTGGCCGACGAAGGGGCGATCGGCGAGGTCGAGGAGAGGCGCATCTACCACGCGCCTCTCGGGGCACCGGTCGAGCGCGCCGGCGCGGGCGCCGTGGTCGGCACCGAGGCTGGCCCGGAGACCGCCGTCGGCACCGACCCCGACGCCGAGGTCACCTCGGTCGAGGACGCCCTGCTCAGGGAGCGGTCCGACGCCGGCTGGGAGCGCTCGGGCGAGCTCGACACGCGGCCGGCGCGGCTCGGAGGCGCCGAGGGCCTCGGCGTCATGCGCGTCGTGCGGAGCGCCGACGGCGCGCCGGTGTCGCTGCCCGGCACGTGGCGACCGCCAGCGGGAGCCGCGGCCGACGGTCGCTTCGAGGCGGGATCGTTGACCCGCTACGAAGGCCCGCTCCATCTCGGCGATGGGCAGGTCGAGGAGGTCTCCGAGGAGGTCCGAATCACCAGCGCCGGCACGTACGTGACGGAGGACGGCGAGGAGTACGACATCGTCAACTTCGAGGCGACGTCGGCAGCGCAGCCTCGGCCGCGCTGAGCCTCGGCTCCGCCCGGGGACCGCTCCTCAGGTGCGTTGGGCCCTCGCCCTGACGCTGCGCCGCCAGACGATCCAGCCGATGACGGCGGCCGCGAGCAGCACCCAGAGGAAGCCTTCGGCGCGGTCCACGATGTCGAGGACGGCCTCCCAGCGCTCGCCGAGCAGCCAGCCGGCCGTCACGAGGCCGGCGTTCCACAGGACCGTTCCCAGCAGCGTGTAAGCGACGAACGGGGCGAAGCGCATGCCGGCGACGCCGGCCGGCAGCGAGATGAGGCTGCGGACGCCGGGGACGAAGCGCGCCCAGAACACGACCTTGACGTCGTGTCGTTGGAAGAACCGAAGCGCGTCGTCGTAGTCGCTCTCGTTCAGCAGCACGTAACGGCCGAAGCGGGCGATGAAGCCGCGAACGCGTTCGTCGCCGAGGCGCCTGCCGAGCCAGTAGAAGAACGCCGTCCCCGCGAAGCCTCCGGCGCTGGTCGCGAGCAGCACCAGCACCACGTTCAAGCGACCCTCGGCGACGAGGAAGCCGGCGAACGGGAGCACGAACTCGGACGGTATGGGAGGGACGAGGTTCTCGAGCAAGGACAGGAAGGCCAGGCCGACGTAGCCGAGCGACTCGACGAGGCCGAGCATGAAGGCCCGAAGTCCGTCGAGGATCCCGCTCACGCCAGCCACCGTAACCCGTTGGCCACGCTCCGTCGGGGTAGGCTGCCCGCCGTGGCTCCGGACGCTGACGGCGATGGCAGGCGTATCGTCTCCCGCCGCGACTTCGTCCGCTCAGCCGGCATCGCCGGCTTGGGAGCCGTCCTCGTGAGCGCCGCTTCCTTGCAGCCTCCGCGCCTCTTCGGCGTCAGCCGCCACGAGAGGCCCTTGCGCGGCCTGAAGCGCCCGCTGACGCTGGCCCTGCTCACCGATCTGCACCTGGGGCCGTTCCTCGGAGAGGACGACCTCGACCGCTGGGCAGCCGCCACGCAGCGCCTCGGTGCCGACCTCGTGCTGCTGGGTGGGGACATCGTCGATAGGCGCTACCGAGGCGACCTCGCCGAGCTGGCGCGCCACCTGCCGCGTCTGGCCGCGCCCCTGGGAGTGCTCGCCGTCCTGGGCAACCACGACCATTCACGGTTCCGGCGCACGGACCCGCTGCGCGCGACCTTGGAAGCCGCCGGCGTGCGCCTGCTGGACAACGCGGCCGCGCGCGTCCGCGACGACCTCGTGATCGCCGGCATCGACGACCTCAGGGTCGGGAGCCCCGACCTGCCGGCGGCGCTCGGGAACGCCGAGCGGCTCCGCGCCGCCGACGGGAGCGCTCTCCTGCTGCTGTCCCACAACCCCGACGTAGTGCCAGAGGTGCCGGCCGACGTCGACCTCGTGCTGGCGGGCCACACCCACGGCGGCCAGGTCAGGCTGCCGCTGCTGGGGCCGGTCGTGACGTCCTCGGTCTACGGGCGGCGGTACGCGGGCGGCTGGGTCGAGGGCGACGTGCCGGTCTTCGTCTCGCGCGGTCTGGGCGTGACGACGGTGCCCTTCCGCTACGACTGCCCAGCGGAGCTCGCCCTGATACATCTGATCCCGGCCTGAGCTGCGGTCCGCCCCGTGGTCAGCGGGTGGCCTGCGACACCACCGCAGCCACGAGCGCGGCCGCCTCTTCGATCGAGTCCTCGCTGAGCGTGGGGTGGACGGGGAACGCGAGCGAAGTCTCGCCGAGCTCGCGCGCTACCGGCAGCGGCGAGGACGGGGCGAGCCCTGAGCGGGTGAACGCCTCCTCCCGGTAGATCTCGCTGCAGCTCCCGACCGTCAGCCACAGACCCGCCTCGGCGAGCTCGTGCTGGACGCGGTCGCGGTCCCAACCTGCGCGGAGGGCCTCAGGCCGGAAGTACCCGTAGAGGCGGTAGTAGGCGTGCCTCATGCTCGCTGGGGGCTCGGGGAAGCGCAGCGCGTCCAGATGCTCGAGGCGCGCCTTCCACAGCCCGGCGTTGCGGACCCGGGCCGCGACCGAGTCCTCCAGGTCCCGGAGCTGTATGCGCCCCAGGGCCGCCTGTATCTCCGTCATGCGCCAGTTGGTGCCGAAGTCGTCGTGGAGCCAGCGGTAGCCGGGCGGGTGGGTCTTGGAGTGGACGGTGTCGTAGCCCTTGCCGTGGTCCTTGTGCGACCACGCCCACTTGAACCAGTCCTCGCGGTCGAGGGCGAGCAAGCCGCCCTCGCCCCCGGTCGTGATGATCTTGTCCTGGCAGAAGGAGAACGCCGCCATGTCGCCGAACGCGCCGACGGGCCGGCCCTCTATGGTGGCGCCGTGCGCCTGAGCGCAGTCCTCGATTACGACGAGCCCTCGCTCCCGCGCGAGGTCCAGGATCGCCGCCATGTCGGCGGGCCAGCCGCCGAGGTGCACGACGATGAGCGCGCGCGTGCGCGCACTGAGCACGCGGGAGATCGTCTCGGCCGTGATGTTGCCGCTGTCGCGGTCGACGTCGGCCAGTACCGGGGTGGCGCCCACGAGCACGGCCGCGCCCGCCGAGGCGATGAACGTGCGCGGGGTGGTGACCACCTCGTCGCCCTCGCCGACGCCGGCGGCGAGCAGGGCCAGCTCGAGGGCCACGCTGCCGTTCATCAACGCGATCGCGTGCTCACGGCCGAGGTGTTCGGCGTACTCCTGCTCGAACGCGACCACCCGGTCGCCTGTCCACTGGTTGACCCGACCGGAGCGCAGCACCTCGGCCGCGGCGGCGACCTCCTCGTCGCCGTAGTGCGGCCAGGGCTCTAGCTTCCGAACGAGAGGTCTGACGGGGCTGGTCACCTGTACCTCCGACGGGGGCCCGGTCGCCCGTTGGCAGGCGTCGCGCCCGTCCAGCAGATGGTACCCGCGGCGGCCGCGCCGGAACAGGCGAAGGTCACCTCGCCGAAGGATCCGCGCGCCGCCTCAGCCGTCCTTGGCGACCCAGCGGCCGCCAGCGCCCTTCTCGTACTTCTGCTTGACGGCGCTCCAGGCGACCTTGTGGGCGACCTCCTCGCGGGAGTCGTCGCCTCGGCGCTCCTCGGGTTCGTCGTACTGCTCCCAGGCGCTGTTGAAGGCTTCCTTGTAGATCTCCTGCGCGTGCTTGGGAAGGTTGTCCCTCACGTTGTCGGGCAGCTCGCTGAGCGCGTCGTACGGCATGGCTTCCCTCCTGCGGCGCCTCTCGGCGCGCCGTCTCGGTGCAGAGATGTTCGGCGAGCGACCGGTGTGAGGGGTGTGATGGCCATGTGCCGAGGGCGGGGTGGTTATCGTCGCGCCGTGGAGGCCCCGGACGACCGTCTGCTGCCCGACACCGGACCCGTCTGGGACCGGTCGGGTGGGTTGGACCTGCCGCGGCTCGAGGGCGAGGTGGCCGCCGACCTCTGCGTCGTGGGCCTCGGCGGCAGCGGGCTGGCGGCCGTGCGTGAGGGTCTGCGGCGCGGTCTGCGCGTCGTCGGGCTCGACGCCGTGGGCGTGGCGGCCGGAGCGGCGGGTCGCAACGGCGGCTTCCTCCTGGCAGGCGTCGCCGCCTTCCATCACGACGCGGCGCGCGCGCTGGGGGCGGAGCGGGCGGCCGCCCTGTACCGCCTGACGCTCGACGAGGCGGCGGCGATGGAGGCGCTCACACCCGACCTGGTCAGGCGTGTCGGGTCGCTCCGGATCGCGGCCTCGGCCGAGGAGCTCGACGACTGCGGCGAGCAGCTCGAGCGCATGCGCCAGGACGGGCTGCCAGCCGAGCCGTACGCGGGGCCCGAAGGCGAGGGCCTGCTCTTCCCGCAGGACCGCGTCTTCGACCCGCTCGCGCGCGCCAGGCGCCTGGCGCGGCTCGCGCTCGACGAGGGCGCCCTCCTCTTCGGGGCGTCGCCCGCCACGGAGATCGCGCATGACGCGGTAGCTAGCCTCGGTGGGCGCGTGAGCTGCGGCGCCGTCGTGGTCGCCGTCGACGGCGAGTTGGAGGCCGTGCTGCCAGAGCTGAGGGGGCGCGTGAGGACCGCTCGCTTGCAGATGCTCGCCACCGCCCCGACCCGCGAGGTGGAGCTGCCCCGGGCCGTGTACCGGCGCTACGGCTACGAGTACTACCAGCAGCTGCCCGATGGGCGCATCGCGTTCGGTGGGTACAGGGACGCCGCCGGCGAGCGCGAGTGGACGCGCGACGCGCGCCCCTCGGCAGAGGTGCAAGGACTTCTCGAGGCGTACCTGCGCGAGGAGCTGGGCGTGAGCGCGCCGGTTACCCACCGCTGGGCTGCCCTGGTCGGCTACTCGCTGGGCGTGTTGCCGGTCTTCGCCCGCGTGCGGGCCGGCGTGGTCGTTGTCGGCGGCTACAGCGGGACGGGCAACGTCGTCGGCTCCGTCCTCGGTCGGGAGGCGGTCGCCGCCTCCGTCGGCGACGAGCGCGGGCTATCGGGCCTGTTCGACCTCGTCGACCTCGGCTGAGGGTCCCCAGAGCGGGTCGGCCCACAGCGGCTCCTCCGCCAGGGCGGCCCGAGCGGACCGCCAGTCGGGCTGGTGGCGCTCCACGACGCTCCAGAACCGCCGGCTGTGGTCGGGGACGAGGAGGTGCGCGAGCTCGTGGACGACCACGTACTCGAGCAGCTCCCACCGACGCGTCACCAACGCGAGGTTGAGGAAGACCTTGCCGGCGTACACGTGACAGGTGCCCCAGCGCGAGGTCATGCGCCGCACGCGCGTCTCCGGCGTGGCCACGCCCAGTCGGGGCGCCCAAAGTGCCACCAGCGACGTGAACTCCTCCTGCGCTACCTTCCTCAGCCGCTCGATCAGCGCGCTGCGGCGGGCGGCCGGGCCCGCGCCGGGCCTGACGGGCACCGACAGGAGCAGCGGGTCGGCGGGCGCCACCGCCGACGGCACGGCTCCGAAGCTGAGTACGTGCGGGCGTCCGAGCACAGACAGACGTTCCCCGTCGACGTAGCGGAGCGGTGCGCGGCGGGGGGTGGCCGCGAGCCGGCGGCGGTGCCGTTCGATCCAATCCCGTCGCGCCCGCACCAGCTCGGCGACCGCCCGCTCGCTCATGCGCGGCGGCGCGCTGACGACCACGCGGCCGTCGGGAGGGTAGACACGCAGGGTCACGTTCTTCACGCGCTTGCGCAGGAGGAGCGCGGTGACCCCGTCCACCTCGATCGTCTCGCTCGGGACCAGGGCCGGGGCGCGCACCACGCGAACATACCTGCTATCGTTTGCTGGCTATGGGACCTGCTGACGAAGCGACTACGGGCTTGACCGCAGCCACCGAGGCCGTCGCGGTGGGGGAGGACCACGTCGCGCCCCTGGGACGCGGCCGCGGCATGGCGCTGGCCCTGCGGCTGCTGCCCCGGCCGGAGGCCGGGCCGGCCACGACCTTCTGGCGGGTCTTCGTCAAGGCGTTCCACAGCCTGGCCGTGCTCACCATGGCGGCCGCCTCGCTCTACCTCGTCTACTGCGCGCTGACCGGCCGCCGCGACGTCTTCACCGTGCTGTCCTTGGTGATGATCGGAGTCGAGGCCGTGGTCTACGCCACCTTCGGTCGCGCCTGCCCTCTGACGATCCTCGCGAAGAACCTCGGTGACGACGGCGGCCACGACTACCTCTTCGAGTGGCTGCTCGGCCGCTCGCGCATCCACTACGTCGCGCGCACGCTGGCGCTGCTCGCCGTCGTCGGCGTCGCCTCGATCCTGGTGGCCGAGCTCCTGCGCTGAGGACGGCCCGCTGCTCCCGGAGCGGAACCATCGAACGCCAGCCGGCGAGGTGCCACCTCGCCGGCTTCTTCGTGCCGGTCCACGGCCGCGATCGCATCTCCGGCAAGCTCACGTAACTTGACAGTAGGGCGCTCAGGTTTCATAATGGAGAAGGTAGCTGCGGCGCTGGCGCGCCGTGGCCGAACGAACACGTCGGAGGTGAGACATGACCCTCAGCACTAGGTACAACAGGCCGCGTAGCGCACGCTTGCTCGGTCAGCCGGCGTTCGGCGACCTCTTCCAGGAGATCGAGCAGCTCTTGCAGCCGTGGAACGCGCTCGGCCGCGGCTCCATCGGCGTCGAGCTGCCCATCGACCTGTACGAGACCGACGACGGCGTCGTGCTCGAGATGGCGGTGCCGGGCGTGGAGGCCGACGACCTCGACCTCAGCCTGGAGGGCCGTCAGGTGACGATCCGCGGTCGCACCCGCGAGGGCGTCGAGGACGGCCGGCGCTACTGGCTGCGCGGCATGCCGCGCGGCGAGTTCAGCCGTACCGTGACGGTGCCGAGCGGCATCGACGCGAACGCCATCGAAGCGAACGTCCAGAACGGCATCCTGACCCTGCACCTGCCCAAGGCTCCCGAGGCGATGGCGCGCAAGATCGCGATCAACGGCGGCCGTACGTCGCCCGCCTTGGTCGAAGAGGCCGAGCCTCAGCGGGCCGAGCAGCAGGCGGTCGATCGCGAGCTCGCGCCAGCCAGCTGACCGCCGCACGAACTCGCGAGCCGAACGCCGCCGGCCTTAACGGGTCGGCGGCGTTCCTGTGGAGTGCACATGGAAGTGCGCCGAGGTTCGCTGGTGTACTACCGCCATGCGCTCTTGCATCGGGCCGATAGGGTGTACACTCGCGAACGGGAGTTCGTCGAGGGGGCGACAGGAGAACCTAGATGGCTTTGACCGAAGTGATCGTGCTGATACCCGAGGAGCGCGTCGGGGAGTTCTACCGGATGGTGGGATCCTGGATGACCGGCGGCGCCGAGGAGCAGGAAGAGGCGCCGGCCGGCCGCGGCGCTCGCCGGAGGCGGCGTGCCGAGGGCCAGAAGCTCGCGAGCACCAGCCGCTACGCTCCGCTCCACGAGCATCTCAAGGGCGTCGGCAAGGACACGAAGACCTACGAGCTGAGCTTCGACGAGATCTCCACCATCATGGGGGACAAGCTCCCGAAGTCGGCGTACGACCACCGCGCGTGGTGGGCGAACACCGAGTCGCACTCGCAGGCGCTCGCCTGGATATCCGCGGGCTGGAAGGTCGACAGGGTCGACCTCGAGGGCCAGCTGATCCACCTCGTGAGGCAGCGCTAGAGGGGCGACCGCGGTGCGCTCTCTGAGAGAACCAGGCGGCCGCACCATCGGGTGCGGCCGCCTCGCTTGGCTACGCGCTCAGGCGGCCGGCTCGGGCGCGGGGCTGCTCCGCCTCAGCCTCTCGAGGTGCTGCTTGCGGAACTTCGCGACCTTGGGGGCGATCACGGCGGCGCAGTACGCCTGGTAGGGGTTACGGCTGAAGTAATCGTCGTGGTACGCCTCCGCCGGGTAGAACTCGCCGGCGGGCTCGACCTGCGTGACGACGCGGCCAGGGTAGAGGCCCTCGCTCTCCACGCGCCTTATGGCCTCCCGCGCCTCGCGGTCCTGCTCCTCCGAGAGCGTGAACAGCGCCGAGCGGTACTGGGTGCCGACGTCGTTGCCCTGCCGGTTCAGGGTCGTCGGGTCGTGGATCGTGAAGAAGACGTCGAGCAGGTCCCGGTAGCTGATGACGCTCGGGTCGTAGGTGACCTTCACGACCTCGGCGTGGCCCGTAGTGCCCTCGCACACCTGCTCGTAGGTCGGGTTCGGCACGCCGCCGCCGGCGTAGCCGGACTTGACGTCGGTGACGCCGTTCAGCTCGTCGTACACGGCCTCGAGGCACCAGAAGCAGCCCCCTGCCAACAGCGCGGTCTCGAGTCGTTCCATGCTGGCCTCCGTCCGCGCCGGGCTGTGGCGCCCGGCCGACCCCATCATGTCCATAACTTCCACCGCAGCAGGTTCAGCAGGAGCGGGCCTTGCCTGTCCATCTCGAGCTCGTGGAAGCTGCCGTCGAAGCGCCTCACCTGGCGGTAGCGGGGCTCGTAGCGCTCCCGGTAGACCTCAGCGGCCGCGACGTCGCTGCCCGAGAACCCCCTGTCGCTCATCGCGCCCAGGCGTCGAGCGGCCTGCTCGCGGCTGCGGAACGGGTAGTGCTTGAGGACCGGTAGCCTGTCCAGCGTCCTGCGCCCGACTCCGCGGGGCACGACCCTGCCGTGCTCCCCGACGCGGTAGGCGGCCTGCGGCCGGCAACGGAACTGCCTGACCTCGACCCAGAACGGCGAGTACCAGGTCACGCGCTCCTGGACCGGCCCCGTCTCGTCCTTGCCCTCGTCGGAGACGTGGAGGAAGAACTGCATGGCCGCCCAGTTGACGACCGTCGCCCCCTGCCGCTCCGCCAGCGCCACGACCCGGCGCGGGTCGTCGTGGAAGACCTCGTCGCCGTGCATGAGCGTGTACCAGTGGCCGAAGCCGAACCGCTCGCGAGCCGCGTCGAGGAGCGCCTGGCGGTGGTGGTCGCGCACCCTGCCGCCGGCCCCGGCGACGTCCTCGTCGCGCAGCAGGCCCACGACCTTGGGATGCGAGGCCAGCACGTCGTAGGTGCCGTCGTCCGAGCCGTCGAGCGCGAACACTGCGTCGACGCCGGGCGTGTTCGCAGCCAGGGTCTCCGCGATGACGTCGACCTCGTTGTAGGTCAGCAGGAGGCCGATGTTGAGGCGCTCGCCGCTGCCCCGCACCGCGCCCTAAGCGCCCGACCCACGCGCGGCGCCGGCCCGGGCCGTCAGGAACTCGACCAGGAGGCGCACCCCGTATCCGCTCGCGCCCGGCTGGAGGTAGGTCCTGCCGCCCGGCTTCTCGACGAGCTCCATGCCGGCCATGTCGACGTGCGCCCATGGGTAGTCGACGAAGGCCTCGAGGAAAGCAGCCGAGGTGCCGACGCCTCCGCGCGCGCCGCCCGAGTTCTTGAGGTCGGCGACCTGTCCCTCGATCGCCTTGCCGTACTCCTCGTAGAGAGGCAGGCGCCAGACGCGTTCGCCGGACTCCTCGGCGGCCAGCGCCAGATCGGAGGCCAGCGCGTCGTCGTTGGCGAACAGCGAGGCGCTCACGCCCGCTCCCAGCGCGACGATCGAGGCGCCGGTCAGGGTCGCGATGTCGACCACCGCCGCCGGGCCGTAGCGGCGCGCGTAGACGAGGGCGTCGGCGAGGGCGAGACGGCCCTCGGCGTCCGTGCTCAGGACCTCGATGCTGGTGCCGTCGCTGGCCACGATGACGTCGGACGGCCTGTAGGCGCCGCCGTCGGCCATGTTCTCGACGCACGGGCAGAGGCCGACGACCCTCAGCTCGAGACCCAGCTCGGCGACCGCGGCCATCGCGCCGATCACGGCCGCGGCCCCCGCCATGTCGGCCTTCATCGGCACCATGCCGTCCCGGGTCTTGAGCGAGAAGCCGCCGGTGTCGAAGGTCACGCCCTTGCCGACGAGCACGACGGTCGGCAGGTCGTCCCTGCCTGCGTTGTGCTCGATGACCACGAACCGCGGCTCCTTGGCGCTGCCGCGCGCGACCGCCAGGAGCGCCCCCATCCGCTGCTCCGCGGCCCAGGTCGGGCCGAAGACCTCGACCGCGACCCCGCCGACGCCGGCCAGCGAGGCGGCTGCGGCCGCCAGGTACTCGGGGTCGGCGACGTTCGCCGGCGTGTTCACGAGGTCGCGAGCGACGTAGCTGCCCGCCACGACCGCGCGTGCGAGCCGCGCCCCCTCCTCGAGCTCGTCGAGCTTCGTCGGGTCGGCCTCGAGCAGCGTGACGCGCTCGAGCCGCTGGCGCGCGCCGGAGCGGCGCTTCCAGCCGGAGAAGTCGTAGGCGGCCAGCCCTGAGCCCTCGAGCGTCGCCTTCGCCGCGCGCAGCGGCTCCAGGCCAGCGGCGCCGGCGCCGTGCGCGAGCGTCGCGAGGCTGCGCACTCCTAGCTCCTGCGCCTTCCGCGCCGCGGCCGCCGCAGCGCGCCGGGCGGCCTCGACCCCGAAGCGCTCTGCGGGTCCCAACCCGACGACCAGTACGCGCCGGGCGGGCAGGGAGCCGCGCGTGTGGACCACGGCGACCTGGCCGATCCTGCCCGTGAGCTCGCCGGTGGCGATCAGTTCGGACACCGCGCCGCTCAGGGCGGAGTCGACCGCCCCGGTCGCTCCTCCGGGCGAGGTGACGCCCTCGAAGAGGTTCACGACGAGCGCGTCCCCCTCCCACTCCTCGAGCCGGCCCGAGGCGGCCTCGAGGGTCGGCGGGACGGTGGCTGGGCTCGGGACCGTGGCTACTGCCTGGTAGGGGTCGTGCTGGTCTGACATGAGCCGATGCTAACCAGGGCGCCGCCCACGCGGGGCCGGCCGCTGCGGGACGAGCCGCTCAGTTGTCCAGGCGACCCTGGGACGCCGCGACGAGGTCGGCGACCCACATCGGGCGGCCCGGTGCAGTCGCTGGCAGCCCGCCGACCGTGGCTGCGAGGGCTTGGAACGCCTGGTAGACGGCCTCGGCGTCCTCGGAGTCGAAGAGCACGTACTCGACCCCGCCGGTCGTGACAGCCACCAGCTCGTAGAGGTCGGGCTCGGCCGCGCCGGCCTCCAGCTGCGCCGGGTCGACGTCGTCGGGGTAGACCTCGATCACCTCGATGCTCTCCACCACGGTCATGTTGATGAGACGTTCGTCGAGTGTCCAGACCCACATGATGTGCGCTCCGTCTTGGCAGGGGTGCTTCCGGCCGTCGCCGCTCCGTCGATGATACCCGTCAGGCCCGGCGGTCGAGCCTGTCGCGCATGCCGTCGGCCACGAACTGGAACGAGAGCGACGCCGCCGCGAGGAACAGCCCCGGCCCCACGGCCGCCCAAGGTTGACGGGTGAGGAAGGCCCGGGACTCCTGCAGCACGTTGCCCCAGCTCGGCGTCGGGAGCGGGACGCCCAACCCCAGGTACGAGAGGGAGGCCTCGACGAGCAGGAACGTGGCTGCCGTGCTCGCCCCCTGCACGAGGATGCTGCCGATGAAGTTCGGCAGGGCGTGCCGCACGACCAGGCGCGGCCGGGAGGCGCCCAGAGCCAGCGCCGCGGTCACGTACTCGCTCTTGAGCTCGCTGCGGGCGTACGCGCGGGCGAGGCGGAAGTAGACGGGCGAGCCGGCGACGCCCAGGGCCAGCACGGTCTGCGTGGCCCCGCCGCCGAGGATCGCCACGACCAGCAGCACCAGCAGGAAGCCCGGGAAGGCGAGGAGCGCGTCGAACGCGCGCGAGAGCAGGGTGTCGACCGCGCCGCCGAGGGCGGCGGCCAGCGCTCCGAGGACCCCGCCGATGGCGATCGTCAGTGCGGTCGCAGACAGCGCGATCGACAGCGACACGCGGCCGCCGGCCAACGCGCGCGAGAGGACGTCGCGGCCCAGCCGGTCGGTGCCAAGCGGGTGCTCTGCGCTTGGGGAGGCGTAGGTCGCCCGGTAGTTGGGCTCGAGCGGGTCGATGGGGCGGAGGACCGGCGCCAGCAGGGTGCTCAGCGCCACGAGCGCGAAGAGCGCGAAGCCGAACCGCGCCCGCGCCACTCAGGCCGTCCGCAGCCGCGGGTCGGCCGCCAGCTGGAGCAGGTCGGCCAACCAGTTGACCCCCACGTAGACCACGACGGCCAGCACGGTGACGCCCTGCACGACGGGGTAGTCGCGCGCCGAGATGCCCCCGAGGATGGTCGCGCCGAGGCCGGGCAGGCCGAACACCTGCTCGACGACGATCGTCCCTGTGAGCAGTCCGCCGAGCTCGAGCGCGAGGAGCGGGAGCACGCCCGGCAGAGCGTTCGCGGAGATGTGCCTGGCGACCGCCCTGCTCGAAAGGCCCTTGCTGCGAGCCGTGCGCACGTAGTCCGAGACGCGCTGCTCGAGGACCAGCGCCCGGGTCAGGCGCGCCACCTGCGCCGACCGCGGGATCGCCAGGGTCACCGCCGGCAGCAGCAGGTGCCAGGAAGACTGCCACGTGAGGCCGGTAGGCGG
>JBIQIQ010000008.1:0-6656 GCA_044507975.1 Deinococcaceae bacterium | reverse complement strand
TCACCGCCGGCAGCAGCAGGTGCCAGGAAGACTGCCACGTGAGGCCGGTAGGCGGCAGCCCGAGGACGGGGAACCAGCCGAGGTTCACGGCGAACAGCAGGATCAGCAGGAAGCCGAACCAGAACTCCGGCAGCGCCAGCGCGGCGGTGGCGAACAGCGTCGTGAAGCGGTCGAGGGCGCCGCCCGGCCGCAGGCCGGCGAGGACCCCCAGGCCGAGGCCGATGACGAGCGATATGACGAAGGCCATGCCCGCCAGCGCCAAGGTGACCGGCAGGCGGCCCTGCAGCACCGCCGTCACCGGCCGGCGCTCGCGCAGCGAGTCGCCCAGGTCGCCCCGCACGACGCTTCCCATGAAGGCCGCGTACTGGACGCCGAGAGACCCCGCCAAACCGAGCCGCTCGCGCATCGCCTCGATCTGCTCGGCGCTCGTGTCCATGCCGCCGAGGATCGTGGCGGCGTCGCCAGGTAGTGCCCGCATCCCGACGAAGACCAGGGTCAGCACGACCCACAGCGTGACGGCGAAGCTGACCAGCTGTCCGAGCAGGTAACGGGTCAAGGAGCCTCTAGATTGGAGAACCGAGGGGCCCCCAGGGGGCCCCTCGGCGGGGCCGTCACTCGAAGCGCGCGGCCCTGAAGTCGAAGGAGTCGAGCATCGGGGTCATCCAGAACCCCTGGAGGCTCGCCTTGCGGGCATGGACCCGGTCGGGCGTGCCGATGTAGATGAAGGGCGCGCCATCGTTGAGCCGCGTGAGGACGTTCGCGTACAGCTCGCGGCGGGCGTCCTGGTCGGTCTCCTGGGCGCCCTCCTCCAGCCACTGGGCCACCTCGGGGTCGTCGAAGCCGGGGTAGTTGCCGTCCTCGGTGCCGTAGCCGTCGAGCCGGCCGGTCGGGTCGAGCTTGCCGGTGTGTCCGATGACCGTGATGTCGTAGTCGTGGACCCCTCCGTAGACGTCGGAGAGCCACACGCCCCACTCGACGATGCGGATGTCGGCCGATACCCCCACGTCACGCAGGTAGTCCTGGATCATCTGCCCGGCCTGGATGTGGTTCTCGTAGGGTTGGGGGAGGGCCATGTCGAGGGACAGGCTCGAGGCCCCGGCCTCGGCGAGGAGCGCGCGGGCCCGCTCGGGGTCGTAGTCGAAAGGCCGGACGCCATCCGGGATCCAGGGGCTGCCGGCCTCCATGAACGCGCCGATGGGCGTGCCGCCGCCGTAGGCGACGTCGAGCACGGTCTGACTGTCGACGGCGTGGTTGAGGGCCTGACGTACGCGCGGGTCGGACAAGGCCTCACGCCGCGTGTTGAGCGCCGCCACGAGGGCGAGGCCGGAAGGGTCGCGCACGAGCTCGAGGGCAGGATCGGACTCGATCAGGTCGCGGTCGGCCGAGGCGACGGTGTCGATGACGTCGAACTCGCCCGTCCGGAGGCCCTGGAGCTGTACCGCGCTGTCGGGCACGAAGCGGATCACGACCTCGTCAACCTGCGGGGCGCCCTGGTAGTAGTCCTCGAAGGCGCGGAGCGTGATGGAGTTGTCGCGCTGCCAGCCTACGAACGTGAACGGGCCTGTGCCCACGGGCTGGTTCCCGAAGTCGTGCCCTTCGGCGATCTTCTCGGAGGGCAGGATCGCCCCCCAGCCCGACGCGAGGGAGGCCAGCAGCGCCGGGGCGGGCGCGCTCAAGCTGACGACGACGGTGCGGTCGTCGACCGCCTCCACGCCCGTGATCGCGCCGAACTCGCTGAGCTTGGGAGAAGCGGTGTCGGGGTCGATCATGCGCTCCAGCGTCGCGACGACGTCGGCGGCGTCGAGCGCGGTGCCGTCGTGGAACGTCGCCGAGGCGAGGTGGAAGGTGTAGGAGAGGGAGTCGTCGCCGACCTCGTACGTCTCGGCGAGCGCGGGCACGATGTTGCCAGCCTGGTCCACCTCGACGAGGGTGTCGTAGATCGACTTCGACACCTGGAACGCCGCCGTCGCCGAGGTGACCTGCGGGTCGAGGGTATCTGGCTGGGCGGCCATGGCCATCGTCAGGGTCTGTGCGGAGGCGCTGCCCAACAGCACCGCCACGGCGACCGCCGTGAGGACGCCCCGCCAGGTCAGGCGCGATGGGCTGTGGTGGTACAGCGTTGCCTGTTCCATGCTTCCTCCAAGTCGTTCGGGTTGGGCCCCATGCTACCGCGCTGCGTGGGCCTCGGGCCGGGCGTCCTACCGCACCGTTCCTTCACGTCAGGCGCCCGTGACGCTTCCGTAAGGAACTCGTGACCACGCCTCGGCTACGTTCGGCGGCACGATGAGAAGGGCTCTACGCCGCTTGGCGCCAGCGATCGCCTGGGTCGGATACGTGCTCGCCTACCCCCACCTCGAGGGCGCGGTCGGCCAGTACGCGACGATGCTCGGGCTGGTGCCGGTGGCGGCGAGCGCGTTCGGGTGGGGCCTGGCCGCGGGGTGCGTGGCCGGGCTGCTGGGGTTCGGGCTGGCACGCATGCTGTCGTCGGGCCTCGGTCTAGAGGCCTGGGTGCTGACCTACACGTTCGACGGCGCGCAGGCGTTCGAGCTGCTCGCGTTCCTCGGCACCGGGGCGTGCGTCGCCTTCGTCCAGCGTTTCAGGCACAGCCTCGCCGAGGAGCGCCTGGCGTCCAAGCGGGCCCAGGTCGACCCACTGACCGGCGCCTTGACCAGAGGAGCCTTCGAGGACCGACTGTCGGCGGCGATCGAGAAGGCGGCGAGCGGCGAGGGCAAGGGCCTCGCGCTGCTGTTCGTGGACCTCGACCGCTTCAAGTTCGTCAACGACACCTACGGGCACGAGGTCGGCGACAAGCTGCTGCGGGAGGTCGGGCGCGTGCTGCGCGAGAACGTCCGCGGCCACGACCTGGTCGGCCGGGTGGGCGGCGACGAGTTCACGGTCGCCCTCCTCGGCATCCACGAGGAGCGCGCGGCCGCATCCGTCGCGCGGAGCCTCGTGCGCGAGCTCAACGCGCCGATTCACATCGACGGAAGGGACGTCCAGGTCTCGGCCAGCATCGGGATCGCCCTCTGCCCGCGCGACGGCTCCACTCCTGAGGCGTTGCTCAAGAGCGCCGACGCCGCCATGTACGAGGTCAAGGAGGGCGGGAAGAACTCCTACTACTTCTCCACGGTCGAGGTGAGGACGCGCCTGAGCCGTCGCCTCGAGCTCGAGCGCCAGCTCAGGCAGGCGCTCCACGAGAACGAGCTCGAGGTCGTCTACCAGCCTCAGGTCCGCCTCTCGGACAACCGGCTCATGGGCTTCGAGGCGCTGCTCAGGTGGCACTCCCCCGAGCTGGGCTTCGTCTCGCCGGGCGAGTTCATCCCCGTCGCCGAGGAGGCCGGGCTGATCTCGCCGATCGGCCACTGGCTGCTCCGCGACGTCGCCCTCCAGCTGCGGGACTGGCTGAGGGCCGGCTACGCCCCTGTGAAGCTGGCGGCGAACGTCTCCACGATGCAGTTCCACCAGAAGGCGTTCGTCGACACGGTGAGGGGCGCCCTCGACGACTCCGGCATCCCGCCGGAGCTGCTCGAGATCGAGGTGACCGAGAGCGTCCTCGTGCGCGACTACGACCTGGCGCTGCGCACGCTGATGCGGCTGGAGCGGCTGGGCGTGCCGACGGCTCTCGACGACTTCGGCACCGGCTACTCGTCTCTCGCCTACCTCCAGCGGCTGCCCATCAAGACGCTGAAGATCGACCGCTCGTTCGTGCAGGGCCTCGCGCCGGGCTCCGTCGACCAAGCCGTCAAGGTCACCAGCCCCGAGCGCGTGACCGACTCAGGGCTCAGGCGCCACACCGGCATGCACGCCGGCGCCTGGACCGAGATCGCGGCCAACCTCGCTCCTGGCGCGAACGTTCCGGCCAGCACGTTCCCCATCGTCGAGGCGATCTGCGCGATGGCCCACAAGCTCCAGAAGCACGTCGTCGCAGAGGGCATAGAGACCGCCTACCAGCGCGACTTCCTGCGCCGGCTCGGCGTGGACTACGCCCAGGGGTACTTCTTCGCCCGGCCGATGTCCGCGGCCGATGCCGAGAAGGTCCTACGGCGCCTCACGGAAGACGACGCCCGGGAGAGGAAGGTCAGGGAGCGCGCGGCCAGCGAAGTCGCGGAGCGGCCCGTCGACCCGGTGCTGCTGGCGCCGGAGCCCGCCGGGCCTGGGAGCCCGGTCGAGCCGCTGCGGACCGGCTACGCTGGCCTCGATGACCTCTTGCTGCACGAGGGCGAGGCCAAGCCGCCGTTGAACTGACCCCGCGCATGATCCGGGATGCGAGCGGCTGGGCCCGCGCGGGCCCAGCCCTGGTAGTGCCGGGGTCTGGCAGTGACCGCCCTCAGGGGAGTGCCGGGAGAGGCTCCGGAACGAGGGTGCGCACGAGGCGCGCGCTCTGAACCTGTTGGTTGAGGTTCTGGCCCCACACAGCTTCCGGATCGATCTCCACGACGTAGAGCGAGTGTTCGACGAGGCGGTGGGAGTCATCGAAGTGGAGCGCTCCCTTGGCGGTCGTGAAGGTGGCACCGCTCGCGAGAACGGCTGCCAAGGCATCGGGGTCGTCGTCGCGGGCCAGTTCTGCGGCACGCTGGGCGATGCGGAGTGCCTCGTAAGTGGTCCAGGCCGTGGGGTCGGCCGGCTGGCCGAAGCGCGAAGTGAAGCGCCTGTTGAACTCGCCAGCGCGACCATCGGCCAACGTCGTCTCCCAGGCGAGCACGCGCGGGGTGTCCAACGCAACGCCGTACTCCACGTTCGCCGCCAGGAAGTTGCGAGTCTGGGCCGGGTCCTCGGGGTAGGCCGCCAGTAGCGCCTCGCCGCCTCTGTCTTGATAGCCACCCATGAACACGAGCTGTTCGGTAGTAGGCAGGAGCACGAGTATAGCGTTGGCGCCCGACTCTTCTATGCGGCGATATGCGCCCTCGAAGGTCGGGTCGCCGCTGACGACCGCGATGCCGTCGACCACCCGGTCGCCGTGCTCATACAGCGTTTCGACCGCGGCGCGCGCCAGGTCATCGCCGTCAGCGTCATCGAGGTGCACCACGAACCAGTCGACTGGACCGTCGGCACGTTCCCTTGTAGCGCGGGCCAGCGCCCCGACGTACGCCTCAGGAGCAGGCGCCAGCCTGAACCTGTTCCACGACGAGCCGCCGCGGACGTCGTGACCGCTCGACCCGACGTCAAGGAAGAGCACGCCGTGCTCCTCGGCGACGCCGGCGAGCGCTTCGGCCTGCCCGTCGCCAATGCCTCCCACCAGGATGTCGACGTTCGCGGTCAGCACCAGCCGTTCGGCGGCGCGCGTCGCGGACTCGGGGCTCGGAGAGCTGGCGTAGTGGAACACCAAGGCGACGTCGCTGGCGTCTTGCTCTGCCTCGATCGCTGCCTGAGCCAGCAGCGCGCCGCGCAAGGCCGCGATGCCGGTGAAGTCGTTGATGGCCGCATCGAACGTGCGGCCTCCTGTCGGCACTGGGAGGACGATGCCGACGTCGACGACGACCTCGGCGCGCGGCCTCGCGGGCTCGCCGGCGAATGGCGGTGGGCCTTCCACGATGGGAACTCCATACTCGGCCAGGACCGCCTGAACCTCGTCCCAGCGAGCGACGATCGCCCAGTTGAGGAGCGTCTGCAGCGCCACGTCGTCGCGCCTGACGGCCATCGTCATCGGCTGGACCTGGAAGAGGCTAGGGGGTTCGAACTGCGGCTCGACGGGACGCACATCGATGCCTACGCCGGCTCGTTCCGCCCAGTAGGCCGTGGACGGCCCCCAACCGAAGCCGACATCGATCTCACCTGCCTCGAGCGCCTCGATCATCACGCCCAGTCGGTCCTCAGACCCGGCGCTGCCTCCATAAAGACGGGTGACGTTCTGCAGGAGGCCCCGGTAGAGGAGCGCCGTATGCGGAGGCGTACCGGCGCCGTGTACACCTATGCGCAGCTCCTTGAGGTCAGGGTCGTCGAGCGACTCGATGTCGATCCCGGAGTCGGCGAGGTAGGCGATGACGTACGGGCTCGAGTAGTACGACAACGTGTTCATGCCGCGCCCGAAGCCGTCGGGTATGCCGAGGATCACGTCGCACAGGCCTTCGGCGAAGAACAGGTTGTAGAGGTCCTCGGTGAAGTCAACCCATTCGTAGGTGACATGGGCGCCCACCTCCTCGGCGATGATGTCGGCGATCCGGTTCTCGAACCCCTCGCGTTCCATGTTCGAGAAGGGCAGCGCCAGTGGCGGGGCGCACACGCGCAACTCCCACGTGCCCACGGCGTCCTGCGCCGCGGCCAGCGGCGAGGACGCCGCGACGACTGCTGCTGCTGTAAGCAGCATCGCCCGCCACAGAGGTTGGTCGTTGGAGGTCCTGAGGATCATGTGTTACGTCCTTCGATAGCTATTTCGTAAGAGAGGTGCGGAGGGCGATGGCTCGCCCTCCGCGTTCAAGCGGTACGCCAGAGGCGTCCGCGGGCTCCACGACTTACGGCAGGCCGAAGACGTAGAGGGTGCTGCCCGTGCGGCGGTACCGCGCGGCGTTGTCTGCACCGGTGTCCTGACCGACCTGCGGGTCGCTCGGGGCACGGGAGGTGATCACGGCGATGTACTGCCGGCCGTCAGGGCCGGTGTAGCTGACGGGCGAGCCGCGGAAGTCGCCGCCGGTGCGGAAGCTCCAGAGCACCTCACCGTT